>CAXMQD010000325.1:0-10447 GCA_964194965.1 uncultured Acidimicrobiia bacterium
ATCAAGGCGACCGACAAGCTGATGCCCATGTTCCTCTCCGATTCCTCGCCGATTCATCCCTACCGGGTCGCCTGGGAGATCAACGAGTTCCTCACCGAGGACACGATCTACATCGGCGACGGCGGCGACGTGGTCACGATCAGCGCCCAGGCGGTGCAGCCGCGCACGCCGGGCCATTGGATGGACCCGGGCGCGCTCGGCAGCCTGGGCGTGGGCACCGGCTTTGCCTTGGCGGCCAAGCTGGCCCACCCCAACAAGGAGGTGCTGTGCTACTACGGCGACGGCGCCTTCTCCATGACCGCTTTCGATATGGAGACCGCCAACCGCTTCGGCGCGCCTTATATCGCGGTCGTCGGCAACAACTCGTCGATGAACCAGATTCGCTATGGCCAGGTCGCCAAGTACGGCGAGCAGCGCGGCAACGTCGGCAACAAGCTGGGCGACGTGCCTTACGGCATGTTCGCCCAGATGCTCGGCGGCTATGGCGAGGAGGTGCGCGATCCCAACGATATCGGCCCGGCCCTGCGCCGCGCCCGCGAGGCGGTGCGCCGCGACGGCAAGTCCGCCGTGATCAACATCTGGGTCGACCCCAACGAATATGCGCCGGGGACCAAGGCCCAGACCATGTACAAGTAGCTTCCGGGGTACAAGTAAATTCCGGGGTACAAGTAGCTTCCGGGACACAACCCGGCCCGGCTGCGAAGCAAGAATCAACCTGTCTACCGGCGAGGCAAATATGAGCAATGCGACGAACGGAGCGGCCCGGGCCTTGGACGGAGTCCGCATCCTGGATTTTACCCACGTTCAGTCGGGCCCGACCTGCACCCAGCTCTTGGCGTGGTTCGGGGCCGACGTGATCAAGGTCGAGCGCCCGGGCGTGGGCGATGCCACCCGCGGCCAGTTGCGCGACCTGCCCGACGTCGACAGCCTCTACTTCACCATGCTCAACCACAACAAACGCTCGATCACGCTCAACACCAAGAGCGAGAAGGGCAAGGCGGTTCTCGAACGCCTGGTCGAGCATTGCGACGTGCTGGTCGAGAATTTCGCGCCCGGCGCGCTCGATCGCATGGGCTTCTCCTGGGAGCGCATTCGGGAGATCAACCCGCGCATGATCTACGCCTCGGTCAAGGGCTTCGGCCCTGGTCCTTATGAGGCTCTCAAGGTTTACGAGAACGTCGCCCAATGCACCGGAGGCTCCGCCAGCACCACCGGCTTCGACGATGGGCCGCCCATGGTGACCGGTTCCCAGATTGGCGACAGCGGTACCGGCGTGCATCTCGCGCTCGGCATCGTCACCGCACTCTACCAGCGTGAACAATCCGGCCGCGGCCAACGCGTCTTGGCGGCCATGCAAGACTCGGTGCTCAATCTCTGCCGGGTCAAGCTGCGCGATCAACAGCGCCTGGCCCACGGCCCGCTCAAGGAGTATCCGCAGTATCCCAACGGCACCTTCGGCGACGCCGCGCCGCGTGCCGGCAACGCCTCGGGTGGCGGCCAACCTGGCTGGATCGTCAAATGCAAGGGTTGGGAGACCGACCCCAACGCCTACGTCTACGTCATCACCCAGGCCGCGATCTGGGGCAAGCTATGCAAAGCGATCGGCAAGGACGAATGGATCGAGGATCCGGAGTATGCGACGCCGGATGCGCGCCTGCCCAAAATCCAGCAGATCTTCGACACCATCGAGGCCTGGACCAAGACCAAGACCAAGTTCGAGGTCATGGACACGCTCAATCCGCTCGATGTTCCCTGTGGGCCGATCCTGTCGATGAAGGAACTAGCGGAGGAGCCGAGCCTGCGCGCGACCGGGACCGTGGTCGAGGTCGACCATCCGACGCGCGGCAAGTATCTCACCGTCGGCAATCCGATCAAGATGTCGGACTCGCCAACCGAGGTCGAGCGCTCGCCGTTGTTGGGCGAGCACACCGACGAAATCCTGCACGAGCTCGGTTTCGGCGACAACGAAATCACCGCGGCCCGGGCGGACGGGGCGATCTGACCGGCGCGACATCCAGACGGAGGCAAAAGAATGCGGCTAATCGTGATGGGGCAACAAGCCTTCGGCAAGGCGGTGCTCGAGAACCTGCTGGCGCGCGGCGACGAGGTGGTCGCGGTCTACTGCGCGCCGGACAAGGACGGCCGGCCGGCCGATCCGATCAAGGAATGCGCGATCGAGAAAGGTCTGCCGGTTTACCAGCCGACCTCGTTCAAGGACGAGGCGGCACTGGCGGAGATGCGCGCGCTTCAAGCCGACCTCTGCGTCATGGCCTTCGTCACCATCTTCGTGCCCGAGGCCGCGCGCGACATCCCGACCCACGGCTCGATCTGCTTCCATCCTTCGCTGCTGCCGCTGCACCGGGGTCCGAGCTCGATCAACTGGCCGATTATCGGCGGCGCGACCAAGACCGGGCTGACCATCTTCTACCCCGACGACGGCCTGGACGAGGGTGAGATCCTGCTCCAAAAGGAAGTCGAGATCGGCCCCGACGACACCCTGGGCACGATCTACTTCAACAAGATTTTTCAATTGGGCGTCGACGCCATGATCGAGGCGGTGGATCTAATCGCCGCGGGCAATGCGCCGCGTATCGTTCAGGACCACGCGAAGGCGACCTACGAATCCTGGTGCAAGCGCAAAGACGCCGAGATCGACTGGAGCAAGCCGGTCGATGATGTTTACAACCTGATCCGCGGCACCAATCCGCAGCCGGGCGCCTGGACTACCCTGGGCGGCAAGACCCTGCAGATATTCGATTCCGCCAAGCTATCCGATGGCGCCGGCGCGCCGGGCGAGGTTATCGGGGTGAGCGAAGACGGCATCGCCATCGCGGCCCAGGGCGGCGCGATCCTGGTCAAGCGGGTCCGGCCCGAGGGTGAGGGTAAGATGGCGGCGGGCGAGTTCGCCACCGGCGCCGGCCTCGCCAAGGGAGTGCGCCTCGGTTAGCGCGGCTCGATTAGCGCGCCTGGCCAGACCTAACAATCGACACCATCCGTCAAACCAGACACCTAGGGAAAACCTAGAGGGGATTTATCCATGCCGAAGAGCGATATCGAAATTGCGCGAGAGGCCCGCATGCAGCCGATCGCGGAGGTCGGGGCAAAGCTGGACATTCCGGCCGATGCGATCATGCAGTACGGGCCGTACAAGGGGAAAATCTCCTTCGATTTCATCGACGGCCTGAAGGACCGGCCCGACGGAAAGCTGATCCTGGTGACCGCGATCACGCCGACGCCGGCGGGCGAGGGCAAGACCACGACCTCGGTCGGTTTGGGCGACGCGCTGAACCGGATCGGTAAGAAGACGGCGATCTGCCTGCGCGAACCCTCGCTCGGACCCTGTTTCGGCATGAAGGGCGGCGCGGCCGGCGGCGGCTACGCCCAGGTCGTGCCGATGGAGGACATCAACCTGCACTTCACCGGCGACTTCCACGCCATCGGCGTCGCCAACAACCTGCTCGCCGCGCTCATCGATAACCACATCTACTGGGGCAACCAGCTCGACATCGACACCCGCCGTGTCTCGTGGCGCCGGGTCGTCGACATGAACGACCGTGCGCTGCGTTCGATCGTCGGCAGCCTGGGTGGGGTCGCCAACGGCTTCCCGCGCGAGGACGGCTTCGACATCACGGTCGCCTCCGAAGTGATGGCGATCTTCTGCCTGGCCAACGACCTCAAGGATCTGGAAACGCGCCTGGGCAAGATCGTGATCGGCCAGAACCGCAAGCGCGAGCCGGTGCACGCCAGCGACGTCAAGGCACCGGGTCCGATGTCGGTGCTGCTCAAGGACGCGATCGCGCCCAACCTGGTGCAGACGCTCGAGAACAACCCGGCCTTCATCCACGGCGGGCCGTTCGCCAACATCGCCCACGGTTGCAATTCCGTGATCGCCACCAAGACGGCGCTGAAACTGAGCGACTACGTGGTCACCGAGGCCGGCTTCGGCGCCGACCTTGGGGCCGAGAAATTCTTCGACATCAAGTGCCGCAAGGCCAGGCTCAAGCCCGCCGCCGCGGTGATCGTGGCCACGGTGCGCGCACTCAAGATGCACGGCGGGGTTGGCAAGAACGACCTCGGCCAGGAGAACGTCGAGGCGGTCAAGGCAGGCTGCACCAACCTCAAGCGCCACGTCGAGAACGTGAAGGGCTTCGGTGTGCCGGTGGTGGTCGCGATCAACCAGTTCCTGGGCGACACCGATGCCGAGCTCGAAGCGGTGCGCGCCACCGCCGAGCAGCAGGGCGCCAAGGCGATCCTCTGTGCGCACTGGGCCGACGGTGGCGCCGGCGCCGAGGATCTGGCGCGCCACGTCGTCGAGCTGGCCGATTCAGGGGTTGCCGACTTCAAGCCGATTTACGAGGACTCGCTTCCGCTCTGGGACAAGGTCGAGCGTATCGCGACCCGGCTTTACGGCGCTTCCGGAATTACCGCCGACGACGCGGTCCGAAAGCGTTTCGACGAACTGCAGGGACCCTACGGCCACTTCCCGGTGTGCATGGCCAAGACCCAGTACTCGTTCTCCACCGATCCCAACCTCAAGGGCGCGCCCACGGATTTCACGGTGCCGGTGCGCGAGCTGCGGGTTTCCAGCGGGGCCGAGTTCCTGGTGGTCATCACCGGCGCGATCATGACCATGCCGGGCCTGCCGCGGGTGCCCGCCGCCAACTCCATCCACCTCAACGAACAAGGCCAGATCGAAGGCCTGTTCTAGTGCTCTGTGGGGCGGTTCGGATGGTACGACTTGCCGCCCCCCAATCGGAACCGAGATAGGGTGGGAGGCAAACCATGTCGGACCTGTTTTCGCTCAAAGGGCGAGTTGCGCTGGTGACCGGGGCCTCGCGCGGGCTCGGCTGGGCGATCGCCGAGGCGCTCGCCGAACACGGCGCCCACGTGGTGCTGACTTCGCGCGACCAGGCGGCTTTGGACGACCGCGCCGCCGAGCTCGAAAAGCGCGGCCAGAACGCCCAGGCCTTGGCCTTCGACGCCGCCGACCGGGCCGCCGGCGCCGAGGCCGTGGCCGCGGTCCATGGCGAGCACGGCCGGCTCGATATCTTGGTCAACAATGCCGGCATCAACCACCGGGAACCGCTCGCCGAGTTGGATGACGCGGACTGGGACCGGGTCATCGAGACCAATCTAACCTCGGTCATGCGGCTGTCGCGCGACGCCGGCCGGCACATGGCCGCGCGCGGCCACGGCCGCATCATCAACACCGCCTCGGTCATGAGCCTGGTGGCGCGCCCCGGGATCGCGCCCTATGTTGCTTCCAAGGGCGGGCTAGCGGCGCTGACCCGCGCGCTGGCCGTGGAATTCGGTCCCCGGGGCGTGAACAGCAATGCGATCGCGCCGGGCTATATCGTCACCGAGATGAATACCACGCTCAAAGCGAATCCCGAGTTCGATTCCTTCGTGCGCGGCCGCACACCGCTCGGCCGCTGGGGCGAGGCCAAGGAGATCGGCGCCGTGGCGCTGTTCTTGGCCTCCGACGCCAGCTCTTATGTGAACGGCCACCTGCTGGTCGCCGACGGCGGCCTGACCGTGGCACTATGAAACCGGATTAGAAGAGGCAAAGGACATCCCATGAAAGTCGTCATCACCGGGGGCACCGGTTTTATCGGCCGCATGCTAGCCCGTGCGATTCTGGAACGCGGCACCCTGACCGGCCCTTCGGGCAACCAGGAAGAGGTCGACGCGATCACCCTGTTCGATGCCGTCGAGCCGCCGGCACCGCTCGAGGGTTTGGACGAGCGCGCCGAGGTGGTAATCGGCGAAATCTCGGATACCGGCCTGGTGTCGGGTCTCGTCGACCGGGACGACATCTCGGTGTTTCACCTGGCCTCGGTGGTCAGCGGCGGCGGCGAAAAAGACTTCGACCTCGCGATCCGGGTCAATCTGACCGGCGGTATCAACGTGCTCGAGGCGGTGCGCGCGCGCGCCGGCGCCCCGCGCGTGGTGTTCGCCTCCTCGATCGCGGTGTTCGGTGGCAACGTCATGCCGGCGGTGGTCGGCGATGCCACCAAGCGGACCCCCCAGACCACCTACGGCGTCACCAAGACGATCGGCGAGCTGTTGATCAACGACTACAGCCGCAAGGGCTTCCTCGATGGCCGCTCCGCGCGCCTGCCGACCATCGTGATCCGCCCGGGCAAGCCCAACGCCGCCGCCTCCAGCTTCGCCAGCGGGGTGTTCCGCGAGCCGCTTAACGGCGTGCCCTGCGCGCTGCCGGTTACGCTCGACACCGTCATGCCGGTGCTCGGCTACCGCTCGGCGGTGGCCGGCTTCATCGCGCTGCACGAGGCCGACGCGAACCACCTGGGCGACGACCGGGCGATCAACTTCCCGGCTCACGCGGCCACGGTCGAGGAGATGATCGCGGCGCTCAAGCGGGTCGCCGGCAACCGCCACCTGGGCGAGATCACGGTCGAGCCGGACCCGGTCATCCAAGCCATCGTCGCGACCTGGGCGACCGAGACCGAATTCGCGCGCGCCACCGCTCTCGGCCTGCCGCGGGAGGCGAATCTCGACGAGATTGTCGAGGCCTACATCGAAGATTTTCTGGACGCCTGAACATTCGGGGAGAACCAACCGTGGCACAAATGAACACCTACGATTTCAACGGTCAGCGGGCCGCGGTCACCGGCGCCGCCGAGGGCATCGGCCGGGCCATCGCCGAGCGCCTGCTCGCGAGCGGCGCGGCGGTCGCGCTCTGGGATCTCAACCCAGACAGATTGGGCGAGACCCGTGACGCCCTCGCCGCGCGCGGCAGCGTCCACGGCGTGACTGTCGACGTGACCGATGCGGCTTCCGTCGAGGCGGCGGTCGCGGACACCGAAGCCGCGCTCGGCGGCATCGACGTTCTGGTCAACAACGCCGGCATCGCCGGGCCCAACGCGGTCACCTGGGAGTATCCGCTGGAGGATTGGCAGCAGGTCATGGCGGTCGACCTGAACGGCGTGTTTCACTGCTGCCGCGCGGTACTGCCGGGCATGATCGAACGCAACTACGGCCGCGTGGTCAACATCGCCTCGATCGCCGGCAAGGAGGGCAACCCCAACGCCTCCGCCTATAGCGCCGCCAAGGCCGGCGTGATCGCGCTCACCAAGTCGCTCGGCAAGGAGCTGGCCAGCTACGACATCGCGGTCAACTGCGTGACCCCGGCGGCCGCGCGCACCCGCATCTTCGACCAGATCACCCAGCAGCACATCGATTACATGCTGTCCAAGATCCCGCGCGGACGCTTCGTCACCGTCGAGGAGGTCGCCGGACTGGTCGCCTGGCTGGCCAGCCGCGAATGCTCGTTCTCGACCGGCGCCGTCTTCGACATCTCCGGCGGCCGCGCCACCTACTAAGCGAGCGCTAGCTCGACCCGCTGTCCGGTTTCGTGGGCGCGGTAGATCGCGTCTTCGATCTCGATGTTGCGCAGGTAGTCGCGGGCCGCGTTTTCGACCGGCGTGCCGCGGATCAAGTGATCGACGACGTGGCGGATCAGGTTGTAGACACTATCGCCGGCGAAGCCGCGGTCCTGCCAGGGATAGAGTTCCTCGCGCTCGGCACCGCCGTGGGGTTTGAGCCAGAGCCGGCCGCCGCCGTCGAGCCGCAGCACCCCTTCCGAGCCTTCGAGCCACATCTCGCCCATGGTCAGGCGGCAGTTCTCGGCTGTGTGGTCGTTGAGGCGGTTGCCGTCGAATAGGCCGCCGGCGCCGCTTTCGAATTCGAACACCACATAGCCCGCGTCCTCGCCGGCAATTGCCGGATTGAGGCGGCGCAGGCGCGCGGTGACCGCCGCGACCTCGCCGAGCAGGAAGCGAAAGACATCGACGAAGTGGATGCCGGTCTCGTGGATCAAAAAGCGCGGCATCTTCTGGAAGTAGGGCTGCCGGTCCAAATATGCCTGCGCGCCCTGGCCGTCGCCGGGGCGCAGGCGAAACGCGATGGCGTGGGGTTGTCCCAGGCGTCCGGCATCGAGCAGCGCCTTGGCGTGGCGGTACCAGGGTTGGAAGCGGAAATTTTCGTGCACGATGAGCGGAATCCCGGCGGATTCGGCGAGGGCGACGATGTCTCGTGCCGCGTCGAGGCTCGGCGCCAGCGGCTTCTGGCACACCACCGCCAGGCCGCGTGCCGCCGCCTGCGATACCAGCGCGTGGTGGGTCTCGGGCGGGGTCGCGATATCGAGTAGGTCGAGTTCGACCTCGGCCAGCAACGCCTCCAAGGTTTCGAAAGTCCGGGGCACCGCGAAGTCGCGCGCCATCTCGCCGGCCCGCGCGCCAACCGGCTCGGCGAGCGCGACCAGCTTGGCCTCCCCGATGCGCGCCCAGGCCTCGTAGTGGAAGCGCGCGAAGTAACCGGCGCCGGCGACGGCAACCCGGAGCGGGGCGGCCACGGCTAGGATGTTCGCCGCGCCAAGGCGGGCGCCCCCAGCGCCTCGGTCACGGCGGCGGTGATCTCCTTGAGCCCGCTGGTGCCGCCCATCTCGTGGGGCCGCAAGCCGCCGGTGGCGAAGGCCGCCTCGACCGCCCGTTCGAGCAAGGCGCCGGCCTCCCGGCATCCCTGATGGCCGTGCCGTTCGCCGAGCCAGTCGAGCATCATGGCGGCGGAGAGGAACATGGCGGTCGGATTGGCCTTGCCGCTGCCGGCGATGTCCGGCGCGCTGCCGTGGCACGGCTGGAACAAGCCGTGGCGCAGGCCGATATCGGCCGAGGGCGCGATCCCCATGCCGCCCATCAGCGCCGCGCCGGCATCGGAGAGGATATCGCCGAACATGTTCTCGGTGACCAGGACGTCGAAAACCCAGGGCTTTCGAATCATATTGAGCGCAGTGGCGTCGACGTAGGCGTAATCCGCCTCGATGTCCGGATTCCGCGCGGCGCGTTCCGCGAATATCTCGCGGAAGAAAACGAAGCTGCCGAGCACGTTGGCCTTGTCGACGCAAGCAACCCGGCCCGGCGCGCCCCGGGCCTTGCGCTGGCGCGCCAAATCGAAGGCAAAATCGAACAGCCGCTCCGACGCGCCGCGCGTGATGGTCATGGTATCGTGAGCGGCGCGGTCGTCCTCAAAACGGGTCTTGCCGCGCGCGCTGAACAGGCCCTCGGTGGACTCCCGGATCAGGACGAAATCGAGGTTCTGGCCGCGCGGGTCGGCAAGCGGCACCGGCAGGCCCGGGAAGCTCCGCACCGGACGCACCCCCGCAAACAGCTCGAATTGTTCCCGCATGTCCAACTGCGGCGCGATCTCGCGGCCGTCGGGATAGCGGATGTCCGGCAGCCCCATGGCGCCGAACAGGATGGCGTCGGCGGCCCGAGCGCGCGCCAGCGCCGCCTCGGGTAGCGCCGTGCCGCTGCGCTGGTAGTGGGCCGCGCCGGCCTCAAGGGTTTCGAATCGGAACGAGAAGCCGCCTAGGTCACGCGCCAAGCGCTCCAGCAGATCGACGCAGGGCGGCATGATCTCCACACCGATTCCGTCGCCCGGCATGACCGCGACGTGAAATTCCGAGTTCACGGGCATGGCCTGTCGCGCCTCTCTGGTTTGGCTTCAAAACGCATCTTCGGCTATCGCTCCTGGTAGAAATAACGTATACGTTATTTATGAGCGATCCCATGACTCCGCGCAAGGAGTCATCGCGATCCGGAGAATGTTGAGGCGAGGCTCATGACCGGTCTTTCGATCGACTTGGACGATGTCGAGTTCCTGGGCGCCGAGCTGGTGCGGCCCGAGTGCGTGCTCTGCACCAAGGCCGGCGCGCTCTTTGTCTCGGACTGGGATGGCGGGGTCACCCGGATCGGCCCGGAAGGTGGGCAACAACGATTTCTCGCCCCGGCCAGCGCGGGCCTGCGGCCCAACGGCATCGCGCTATCCCGCGATGGGTCGTTCTTGATCGCCCACTTGGGTGAGACCGAGGGCGGCGTGTTCCGCCTGCGCCGCGATGGCGGGCTCGAACCGATGCTGATCGAGGTCGCGGGCGAGGCCCTGCCGCCGACCAACTTCGTCATGGAGGACGCGCTGGGACGGCTGTGGATTACGGTCAGTACGCCGCGCGCGCCGCGGCACCTGGGCTATCGCCGCGACCTGGCCGAGGGTTTCATCGTCCTGCTCGACCGACGTGGCGCGCGTGTCGTCGCCCAGGATCTGGGCTACACCAACGAGGTCCAGATCGATCCGAGCGGGGAATGGCTCTACGTCAACGAGACCTTCGGACGGCGCCTGAGCCGCTTCCGCATCGGCGCGAACGGCGGCCTTTCCGAGCGCCAGACCGTGACCGAGTTCGGTCTTGGAACCTTTCCCGACGGTCTCGCCTTCGATTGCGAGGGCGCGGCCTGGGTGGTCAGCATCGTCAGCACTCGGGTGATCCGGGTCGATCGCGAGGGCCGCCAGGAGATCCTTCTCGAGGACAGCGATGCCGAGCACCTGGCCTGGGTCGAGGCGGCCTACGAGGCCGGCACCCTGGGCCGGCCGC
>CAXMQD010000326.1:0-4651 GCA_964194965.1 uncultured Acidimicrobiia bacterium
GGTTCCCGTCATCGACTTTCGTCATTTGGGGGCGCCGGCGCGCCTGCGGCTCGACTGGGCGGATCCCTGGTACTCGAAGTTCGACAACCCGAACCTGAAGCGCCATCACAAGTCGGCGCTGATGTCCTTCCTCTATGTCGAACCCCGCGAGGTGCGCCACGAGGTGTTGATCCGTGTCCGCGATTTGCAAGACTGGACCGATCTGGACCTCGAGGGCGGTGCCACGATAACCGCCGATGAACAAGCCCGCGTCAAGGACCGCGCGCGCGCCTTTTTTGCCAAGCGCAATCCGTTGAAAGTGGACGGTGTACTGTCGGAACCCACCTTTTCGCGGGCTGAATTCCTCAACATCTCGCCCCCCGGACTGCAGGTGATCGAGGAAGCGAAACCGCTGGAATTATCTACGGCAATCATCGGCCTCATTTTGTCCTACCCTGTTACGCACCTGCCGCAACGGGTTTCGGTCGAATGGGAGTTGTTCAACGGACGGACCGACAAGATCCCGACGACGGCAATCGATCCGGCCGGTTCTCTGCGGAGCTTCGTCACGGCCGACGACCCGATGATCGAGTGGCAGAATTTTCTGCTTCAATATGAGGAGCCGAAAGTTTCGCCAGTTATCCTCGATGACGGCCGCTCGATCGGCGTTCCGGCGCTGTCGCTGGTGCTGTTGATCGTCTGTTTCGGTGCGGGTGTGCTTGCGCTGCGGCCAAGACTGTTGCCACGGCGTGGCTGGGCGGCACTGTCGGTATTGGGCGCCGTGGCGGCGGTGCTATCTATCCGCATTGCCATCATCGACGTGAAAAATCCCCTTGCCGGTCCCCCGGACGAAAAAACTTCCGCGCAAATCGTGATGGGTGTGTTGAATAACGTGAACCACGCTTATGCCGAAAAGGAGCCGGGGGCTTTGCGCCAGGCACTCGGGGTCATCGTCGCCGGGGATCGACTTGGCGATGTCGAGACGGAATTGGGACGCGCCCTTGCCATAAAAGTCGCTGGCGGCGGACTCGCTCGCGTGAACGCGATCGAGAACCTCGTCGTCAATGATATATCCGAGCTGGATGACGCCTCTGGGTTTCGCACGCTGGCGGAATGGACCGCCAAGGCCAGCGCGGGACATTGGGGTCATATCCACCGGCGCACAATTCGCTTTCGAGCCCTCATGGAACTCGCCGAGGTCGAGGGAACGTGGAAGCTCATCGGCATGACCGTCGTCGATGCGAAGCAACAGAGCTGACCGGCTCGGCGTGTGGGTCAGCAAATGCCAGCGATGAGACACAACATGTTATGGCGGATGATCCTGCCGCTCTTTGTCTTGTTCTGTGCAATCGCCCCGGTCAGCGCCCATTTTCTCTTAAACCTCAATGTCCGCATTCTTCACGTCGACCACCTGGCCGACGGCCTCAGAGTCTATTTGCGCACGCCGATGCCCTATCTTGTGGCGGGCCGGGTCGGGCCGGTCGGTGCCAACGGCTTGCCGGAGCCGGCGCCCTACACGACCAACCGGATGGAAGCGGACAAGCTGGTTCATTTTGTCGATCATGGCCAGTTGCGCGGGGACCCTATTGGGCTCGGCGTGCTCGCCGCGGAGGGCTTCCGGTTCGATGCCGATGGAAAGGCGCTCGAAGCGAGCGTCGAACAGGTGCGCGTTTATCCGATCGGGAAGCAGCCCGAATTCGCCACGCTGGATGAAGCCAAGGCTGCCTTCGCCGGCCGGCTCGTCTATCCGGAGGCCACGGACCCCCTCTACGTTGGCGATGCCGTCGTGGATATCGTTCTGCGCTATCAAGTCGGCGCACCGATCTACGAATATGCGTTATCCAGCACCCTCGACCCCGACCTTCCGGGTCAGGAGGACACGGCCAACCTGATCCTGGACTACGGCCCCGGGGGCACCCAGGTATTCCGCGCCCGTGGTCTGCTGGCCGAACCGGTTGCCATATCCCGATCGGCCTTATCTGCGGTCGTCACTTTCATCAAGGAAGGCGTGCGGCATATTCTGGGCGGATCGGATCACGTGCTCTTCGTGCTGTGTCTTGTGCTCGGTGCGATCCAGATCAAAAATCTGGTCTGGCGCGTCACCGGTTTCACGATCGGTCACACCGTAACCTTGACGGCCGGTTTCTTCGGGTTCGTCCCGTCAGGCGCCTGGTTCATCCCCGCCGTCGAAATCGGAATCGCGTTGTCGATCATTTATGCCGCGGCAATCGCCGTGCTGCCGCGCTCGGAACAGAACGGCGGTGAGCGAAACCTGTTTGTTGTCACCTGCGCGATCGGCTTGCTTCATGGTCTGGGTTTTTCGTTTGTCCTGCATGAAATTCTTCAGATCGATTCACCGGATATATGGCAGAGCCTGCTTGCCTTCAATGTGGGCGTGGAAATCGGTCAGCTCTCGATCATCGTGATCGCCTGGCCGCTGTTCGGTCTCGTCAATCATTTAAGCGAGCGGGCGTGGTACATCGGCCGTTGGGCCGTCGCCGCCGGCTGCGCCGCGGTTGCCGTTTTTTGGACCGGCCAGCGCGCCCTTTCAGTCGTCGGGACTTTTTAGAGGACGATTCGATTTAGTTTTTTTCGCTCGCCATGCCAAGTTCCTTGCGGATCCCGGCACTATCGGAAATTTTCGCCGGCTGGCTGCCGATCGCGCCAACCGGCGGGTTGGCCTCGCGTCCCGCCGCATCACCTGCCGTCATGAGGAAGCGATGAATGATTGTGCGAAATGTGCGGCCTGACAATCTACTTGCGCGGTGCAGGTTCGGCTGCTCATAGTGATTACGCCCAGCACGTTTTCGGTCACCAAATCGACGATTGGCGGCCCTATTTCAAGAGGCGGAGAAAGACAAGTGTCCAATTTGTTTCCCTGGATTGAGGGTATTCGGCCGCGCGTTCGAAATCTAAGTATTGCCATCGCCGTAGCCGGTTTATCGACTTTTTCTCCCGTGATTCCGGCCGTGGCCCAAGAAAAACCCAACATTCTCATTATCTGGGGTGACGATATCGGCCAGAGCAACATCAGCGCCTATACCACGTCGAACACGTTCTACGACTGGATGCTCGATCGCGTGTATTTGATGCTCCCCGCTCAGGACTATGTGGGTAATTTCCTGAAGACGTTCAAGGAATTCCCGCCGCGCCAGAAGGCGGCAAGCTTCACGGTCGATCAAGTGATGGAGAAGCTACAGCAAAATCTCGGGTCAAATTGACGCGAGATAGCACCGCGACATTGAGGCTGCCGGGGCGGTTCCTTGCTCGGCAGCCGCACTCTTTTTTTTCTCTTTAGCAGGAGCGTACGATGAGACTCTTTCTCCTACTTCTTGCTTTCTGCGTGGCTCCTGGCTTTGCGCTGGCCGACCCGCTGCCTTCGTGGCGCGATGGGGAGGTCAAGAGCGGCATTGTCGCCTTCGTCGACGCCGTCACCGAAATCGGCGGCCCGCAGTACCGAGCACCTAGCGAACGCATCGCGGTCTTCGACAACGACGGGACGCTTTGGGCTGAGCAGCCTGCCTATTTTCAGCTCCTCTTCGCCGTCAACCGCATTGCCAAAATGGTCGAGGCCGACCCCGCGGTCGCCAGTTCGCCGGCGTTGAAAGCGGCGGCCTCTGGCGATTTCAAGGCTTTGCTCGCAACCGGAAAGGAAGGCCTTTTGGAGGTCGTGACGGTGGCTCATTCTGGAATTAGTGTCGACAGCTTCCAGGCCGAGGTTGCGCTCTGGCTGGAGGAAACGCGCCACGCAAAGACCGGCAGGCGCTACGACGAGCTGATCTATCAGCCAATGTTGGAGCTCTTGAGCTATCTGCGTGACAAGGGCTTCAAGACCTACATCGTCTCCGGTGGCGGGATCCACTTCATGCGCGTCTTCGCCGAGGAGGCCTATGGTATTCCGCCCGAGCAGGTGATCGGATCCATGTCAGAAACCTCCTACAATGTAGATGGCGGAAAGCCGATCATCATGAAGGAGCCCGGCATCGCCTTTCTCGACGATAAGGAGGGCAAGCCCATCGCCATCGACCGGATCATCGGCCGCCGCCCGATCCTGGCCGGAGGGAACTCCGACGGTGATCTGCAGATGTTGGAATGGGTGACCTCCGGTGAAGGCCCGAGATTTGGCATTCTGGTCCACCATACCGATAAGGAGCGCGAATGGGCCTATGACAGGAAGTCTCATATCGGAAAGCTGGACAAGGCGCTTGACATGGCCAGCAAACGCGACTGGAGCGTTGTCGACATGAAAACCGACTGGCGGGTCGTGTTTCCTTTCGAGCTGGCGCAATAGAATAGGACAATTCCGTCCGGCATCCGGCATCCAGCGCGCTGGGCGCCGGTAGACCTTCTGACCGGCCGCCCCGTGGAAACGACGGATATTGCACCGACACTCTCGCTTTCGATCCGCGTGAAACCGCCGTCCGGATCGACCGGCTCACCGTTGTTCGAGGCCCTTCACCCTTGACTAAAAAGATTCGGCGCCGATGCTAAGCGCAGCTACCTCCGTACTCGCAGATGGAAGCAAGGCCGCCGGCGGAAATGAATTCGTCAATTGGATCTCACTTGATCCGCGTTTGTGCCACCGCATTACTGTTCGTGGCGAGCGCGGCGGTCGCCGAACCCGGCGATGACGATGCGCGGCCGCCGCGTCATGTCACGTCGCAGGCCTGCA
>CAXMQD010000327.1:0-1568 GCA_964194965.1 uncultured Acidimicrobiia bacterium
TCCTGCTGCATGGGCGGGACGTGAGCGATCTCCCGCCCAACGAGCGGCCGACCTCGATGGTGTTCCAGAGCTACGCGCTTTTCCCGCACATGGATGTGGCGCGCAATGTGGGTTACGGGCTGAAACTGCGGCGCATGGCCCCGGCGGACATCCGGGACAAAGTGAATTCCATGCTACGGCTGGTCGGCTTGGTGGGACTCAACGAGCGCATGCCCCACGAGCTCTCCGGCGGCCAGCAGCAACGCGTGCAGCTCGCCCGCTCGCTGGTGCTCGACTCCGATATCCTGCTGTTGGACGAGCCGCTCGCCTCACTCGATGCCAAACTGCGCAAGGACATGTGCCTGGAGCTGAAACACATTCAGGAACAGGTCGGCATCACCTTTCTGCACGTCACCCACAATCAGGAAGAGGCTATGACGATCGCCGACCATATCGCCATCATCGCCGATGGCAATCTGGTCGAGGAGGCGACGCCGGAGGAGATTTATCGCAACCCCCAGGCCCGTTTCACGGCCGAGTTCATCGGTGAGAGGAACATATTGCACGGGCGGGTCGTGGAGTCGGATGGCGGCGAGACCGGGGTCGACTTGGGCCACGCTACGGTTCGGGTGCCGAATGGCGGCAATGTGGTCGAACGCGGCACCGAGGTCAGCCTCTCGATCCCCTCGGAGTATCTCTCGTTCGATTCCGGCGCGGCCGACGACATGGAACGTTTGCCCGGCACTTTCGTCGAGCGCTTTTTTCAAGGGTTGACGATTAACGACGTGGTGCGGCTCGCCGACGGTACTGACATATTGGTCAGGAGCCTCGCGGCCAACGCCAGGCACAATCTCGTACAGGGCGCGCAGGTGACCGTGGCGTGGAACCGACGCGATGCCCGGTTGCACAGCTACTGATCGCCAACAGCGGCGGCTAGGCAGCCGCGTCCGGCTCGGGACGCCGCTCATGCCAATCCGTCGCCTGCTCGTACGCCTTGCCGACCCGCAGCACCAGCGGGTCCCGGAACGGCGCCGCCATAAGCTGCAATCCGAGCGGCAGACCGTTCTGGTCGAAGCCCATCGGCAGGGACAGGGCCGGCAGGCCGCAGAGATTGGCGAGTGCCATGTAGCTGGGCGTATTTGCCGGCGCGGCCTCTTCGAAGGAAAACGCGGCCCGCGGCGTGGTCGGGCTGATCAACAGGTCGACCTCCTGGTACAGCGCCTCGACGTGGCGCTGCAGGAGCGCCCGCGTTTTGAGCGCGCCGACCAGTTTTGCGGCGGGCAGGTCGCGGCCGAACTCGAGCTGCTGTCGAACTTCGGTGGCGAAGACCACCGTCGGATCGTCGAGATGCCGGGCATAGGCCAGAGCGCCTTCGGCCTCGATGATCAAGAGGCAGGCCATGCGCGCTGCCGCCAAGCCTTCGATGGCCATTGGTCGAATCTCGGCCCCAAGCTCGCCGAGCACCCCCACCGCCCGTTCGAAGGCTCGTGCCGTCTCGGGCGCCGGCTTGCAGGCGAAGTCTTCCGGCACGCCGATCTTGAGACCCGCGAGCTCCGGCGCCTCCGGCAGCGTAAAATCGAGCGCTTCGG
>CAXMQD010000328.1:0-7004 GCA_964194965.1 uncultured Acidimicrobiia bacterium
TGCCCAAGCTCAAGATGATCACCACCTGTTCGATCGGCACCGACATGATCGACCTCGCGGCCGCCAAGGAGCTGGGCATCGTGGTCTCCAATCAGCCCGGGCGCACCGCGCCGGCGGTCGCCGAGCACATGTTCGGGTTGATGTTCGCGGTCGCCAAGCGCGCCGCCTTCCAGACCGCCGAGCTCAGGGCCGGGCGCTGGACCCGCAAGATCAACGCCACGCTCCAGGGCAAGACCCTGGGCATCGTCGGGACCGGCGCGATCGGCGCCGAGATGGCACGCCTGGGCCGGGCGCTGGGCATGACGGTGATCGCCTGGACCTTCAATCCCTCGCAGGCGCGCGCCGAGCGCCTCGGGCTGCGATACGTCGGGCTGGACGAGCTGCTCGCCGCCGCCGACGTGGTCAGCCTCCACGTCAGGCTGACCGAGAACACCCGCGGTCTGATCGGCGCCCGGGAACTCGGCCTGATGAAGGACGAGGCGATCCTGCTCAACGGCGCGCGTGGCGATGTGCTGGATCTCCCCGCGCTCTGCGCGGTGCTTAACGCCGGGCGCTTCACCGGTGCCGGGCTCGACGTATTCCCGGAGGAACCGTTGCCCGCCGACGCGCCGATCCTGGCCTGCGAGCAGGTGGTGCTGACCCCCCACGCCGCCGATTCGACGCCCGAGGCGGTGGAACTGCTGAACCAAGGCGCGGTCGACAACATAATCGCCTTCCTCGAAGGCCGACCCCAAAACAACGTCGCGGTCTGACGACGACAAGGAGAGAACCGATGCTGACCGACGCCCAGGTGACGCAATACCACGAGGCGGGTTACGTGGTGCCGGAGTTTCGGCTATCGCGGGCGGACCTGGCTGAGATCAAGGCGGCGCACGACCGTCTGCTGGCGCGCCGGCCCGAATACCGGGACTACTGCCCGGCGATCCTGGAGCACGATCTGTGGTTCCTCAACATTGCCCGCACACCGGAAATCCTCGACATAGTCGGCCAGATCCTGGGCCCGGACTTCGCGCTGTGGAATTCCAGCTTCTTCGCCAAGCCGGCGCGCGACGGCCGCCGCACGCCCTGGCACCAGGACGCCGAATATTGGCCGATCCGGCCGATCGCGACCTGCACGGTGTGGATCGCCATCGACGCGGCGACGCCCGAGAACGGCTGTCTGCGCCTGATCCCGGGCTCTCACAAGTCCCAAGAACTGCTCGCGCACGAGACCAATCCGAGCCCCGATGTGACCCTCGGTCAGGAACTCCCGGCCGCCGCCTTCGACCAGAACCGGGCCGTCGACCTGGTGCTCGAACCCGGGCAGATGTCGTTTCACGACGTCTTCATGGTGCATGGCTCCGAGGCCAACGGCTCGGCGAATCCACGGCGCGGCATGACGCTGCGCTTCATGCCCACGACCTCGGTCTTCGACCGCGAGTTGGCGGCCGAGCAGTACCGACACCTCGGCACCGCGGATCACTCCCGGCGCACGCTGTTCCTGATGCGCGGGCAGGACCGCTCCGGCCACAACGACTTCGCCATGCGGCACTAAGCGGCGCGGCCTAAATCCGAGGGAATTATTGGCAAACGATTAACCGGACAATAGTGGGACTGTCCCCTATTTTGGTCCCTATTTTTGTGCCCCGGTCTCAGTCGAAGGTGATCACCGCTTTGACCACGTTCTCGCGCCGCCCGCGGGCGATGTCGAAGGTCTTGTCGATGTGGTCCAGCGGCAGGCGGTGGCTGATCAGCGGCGCGACCTCGATGGCCCCGCTCGCGACCAGATCGAGCGCCTCGCGGAACGCGCCATGGCCCGGCTCGGCCTGGGCGCCGTAGTGGGACATCATGGTGGCGCGCTTGCGGAAGAAGGCGTTGAACGGGAACGCCGCCATGTCGTCCTCGACCGGCAGGCCGAACAGGCCGAGCCGGCCGTCCCGCGCCACCATCTCGACCGCCTGGCGCCGGGTCTCGTCGTGGCCGGCGGCCTCGATGACCAGCGCCGCCCCGCGCCCCTCGGTCAGGTCGTGGACCGCGTCGACCACCTTGTCGGTGTTCGGGTCGAGCACCACCGCGGCGCCGAAGCGTTGCGAGAGCTGGCGCCGGTGGGCCAGCGGCTCGCTGGCGATGACCCGGGCCACGCCCCGGTGCCGCAGCATCCAGGTGAAGAACAGGCCGATGCTGCCCTGGCCCAGGACCACCGCGGTCTCCGGGACCTCCCCGGTCATGAACTTCCGGAGCGCGAAGATCACGGTCCCGAGCGGTTGGGCGAGCACCAGTTGCTCGCGCGTCCCCCGGTCCGAGATCGCGCGGTCCAATGGCAGCAGGAATTCCGGCCCCAGAACCTGATAGTCGGCGAAACAGCCGGCATGGCCGATGTCGGGCACGGTGAGCACCGCCTGCCCGGGCGCGAAGCCTTCGGCGCGGCTTTCGACCACCTCGCCGATGCCCTCGTGGCCCGGATAGCCGTGGGGGCAGGGGAAACTATCGCCCCGAAGCGGCAGGAAAACGTGGTGCAAGTCGCTGCCGCAGAGCGAGGCGCAGACCATCTTGACCAGGACTTGGCCCGCCGCCGGCTCCGGCTCGGGCGCCTCGACGCATTCGATCGCGCCGGGCGCGCGCAGCAGCGAGGCTCTCATGATTTCACACGCGCGATCGCGGCGACCACCCGTTCCGGGGTGATCGGCAGCTCGAAGACCCGGGTGCCGATGGCGTCGGCGACCGCGTTGGCGATCGCGGGCGCGACCGGGGTCAGCGCGGGCTCGCCGATGCCCTTGGCGCCGAACGGTCCGAGACCGCTGCGCGATTCCAGGATGATCGACCGCACCTCGGGCATGTCCATGGCGGTCGGGATCAAGTACTCGCTGAACGACGGGGTCATGAGCCGCCCTTCCTGGTAGATCATGTCCTCGCTGAGCGCATAGCCCTGCCCTTGCGCGGCACCGCCCTCGATCTGGCCGGCCACCGCGGCCGGGTTGATCGCCTGGCCGACGTCGTGGGCGCCGATACTTTTCAGCACCGTGACCTCGCCGGTCTCGGTATCGACCGCGACCTCGATGGCGTGGGCGCCGAAGGCGTAGTCGGGATGGACCCGGCCCTGGCCGGTCTCGGGGTCGATCTCGCCGGTGAAGGGCGCGCGGAACATGGCCAGCTCCGAACGATGGATGCCCTCGGCGGCGCAGATGCCGATCAGGTCCTTGAGTTCCATCGACCGGTCCGGCGCATCGATCACGAAGGCGCGGGATTCGGCGAGGTCGACCGCGCTCGCCGCGACGCCGAATTCCTGAGCGGCGCGGGCGGTCAGGCGGCCGCGCACCGCCTCGGCGGCCAGACGCGCGGCATTGCCGGTCATGTAGAGCGCGCGGGTCGCGGTGGTGGTGCCGGCCAGCGGCGTGGTCGCCGAATCGCTGTGGTAGATCTTGACTTCGCCGAGGGAGACGCCGAGCAGCTCGGCGGCGATCTGGCCCAGCGCCGAGACCTGGCCGGCGCCGATGTCGGTGACGCCGGAGCGCACCACCACGGTGCCGTCCATCTCGACCCCGACCCAGGCTTCCGAGGTGTCGTGCAACCAGGTGATGCGGCCGTAGCTTTGCTGGTAGGCGGCGACGCCGCGGCCGGTCTTGACGGGGCCGTCGTCGGGCGTGGGCTCGCCAAGCGCCGCCCAGGCCTCGGTCATGCAGTCGTCGGACCAGACCGCGCTTTCGATCGGAGCGCCGGTCGCCAGCGCATCGCCGGTGCGGAGGAAATTACGCCGCCGGAGCTCCAGCCGATCGATGCCGAGCGCCGCGGCGATCTCGTCCATCTGTTGCTCGTGGGCGATGCAGGCCTGGGCCGCGCCGAAGCCCCGGAACGCGCTGGTGTACATGTTGTTTGTGGCGATCGCGCGGGCGTCGACGCGCAGGTTGTCGACCCGGTAGGGCCCGGGCGCCGCGACCGTGCCGTAGAGCAGCACGTAGGGGCTGAGAAACACGTAGGCGCCGGCGTCGGCGGTGATGTCGACCTGAAGCGCAGTGATCTTGCCGTCCTCGGTGACCCCGGTCTTGTGGCGGATCACGAAAGGGTGGCGCTTGCCGTGGCCGAAGAAAGAATCCTCGCGGCTGTAGGCGAGGCGCACCGGCCGGCCGGTCGCCTTGGCGAGCAGTGCGAGATAGATCTCGACGGTCACGTCTTCCTTGCCGCCGAAACCGCCGCCGACCATGGCGCCCAGGATGCGCACCTGATTGTGCGCCACGCCGATCGCATCAGCGATGAAGCGGAAGTGCTCGATCACCTGAGTTGAAACCCGGATGTTGATGACCTCGTTCTCGTCGACCCAGGCGAGGCCGACCTCGGGCTCGAGGAAGGCGTGCTCGATGAATTGGGTGCGGAAGGTGTTTTCGATCACGCGGTCGGCGGCGGCGAAGCCGGCCTCCGGGTCGCCCTTGCGCACCTTGTAGGTCGAGACCACGTTGTCCGCGCCCTGAACCAGGGGCGCGCCGGGCTTGAGCGCGTCTTCGGGATCGTAGACGCCGGGCAGCGGCTCCAGGTCGACCTCGATCAGGTCGGCCGCCCGTTCCGCGAGGGCGGAGGTCTCGGCGGCGATCAGCGCCAGCGGCTCGCCATGGTAGCGCACCCGCTCGCGCACCAGGATCTGCTGGTCGGTGTCGAGCCGCTTGCGCCCGGTCTGACCCGGGATGTCGGTCGCCGCCAGGCGGTCGGGCAATTCGGCCGCGGTCAGCACGCAGGCGACGCCGTCCAGTGCCCGCGCCTTGGCGGCGTCGAGGCGCTCGAGGCGCGCGCTCGCGAGCGGAGACCGCAGCACCTTGACGTGCAACATGTTGGGCATGACGTAGTCGCCGGCGTAGCGGGTCCGCCCCTGCGCCTTGCCCGGCGCGTCCGTGCGCACCAAGGAGCGGCCGACCTGGCGCAGGTTGACGTTGGGCGCGCGAGTCCGGGCTTCGGAGGTCTCGGTCATGTCTGGCCTCCCTGGTCGCGCAAGGTTTGGGCTGCTTCGCGCACCGCGTCGAACACTTTGGTGTAGCCGGTACAGCGGCATAGGTTGCCGCTTAGGCCTTCGCGGATTTCGTCGTCGCTGGGATCGGGGGTGACCGCCAGCATGGATTGCGCCGCCAGGATCAATCCCGGCGTACAGTAGCCGCATTGCACCGCGCCGGCGGTTTCGAACGACTCGATCAGCGGGTGCTTGCTGTCGCCCGTGCTTAACCCCGCCACCGTGGTGATCGCGCGGCCGGCCACGGTCCAGGTCAGGGTCAGGCAGGAGTCGAGCGCCGCGCCGTCGACGAGCACGGCGCAGGCGCCGCAATCGCCTTTCTCGCAACCGCTCTTGACCTCGAAGTAGCCGTGCTCGCGCAGGGTCTCGAGAAGCGTGGCGTTGGCCGGCACATCCAGGTTGCGGTCACGGCCGTTCACGCTCAGCGTGATGGTCTTGGTCTCCGCCATATCGCTCTCCCCTAACTCAGCCGGTCCCAGGCCTGGCTCACCAGGCGCCGGGTCAGGACGTGCACCGTGTGGCGGCGGTAACCTGCCGAGGCGCGAATGTCGTCGATCGGATCAACCTCTTGAGTGGCCCGTCCAGCCGCTTTCTCGATCAACGCCGGCGTCAAGGCCTGACCGGTCAACAGCGCTTCGGCGACGACCGCGCGCTTGACCACCGGCGCGACCGCGCCGAGCGCCACCCGCGCGCGGGAACAGACGCCGCCCTCGACACTGAGGGAGACCGCGACCCCGACCATGGTGATGGCGTCGCCCTTGCGCCGGGCCAGCTTGTAGAACAGATCGGCGGTCGGTGCTTGCGGTATGTCCCAGGCGATCTCGGTCATCAGCTCGCCGGGCGCGCGCGCGTCCTTCTTATAGCCGAGGAAGAACTCGCTGAGCGGCACCACCCGCGTGCGGTCCGCGCTTGCCAAGGTAACCTCGGCGTCCAGCGCCAGCAGCGGCGGAACCGAGTCGGCGGCCGGCGAGCCACTGCAGATATTGCCGGCCACGGTGGCGGCGTTGCGCACCATTTGACCGCCGAAAACCCGGGCCTGGGCGACCAGCGAAGGGGCATGCTTGGCGAACCCCGGATGGTGCAGGATCTCGCTCATGGTAGTTCGCGCGCCGAGCGTGATCCGGCCGTCGGCGATGCGGATGCCCCGCAGCGCCTCGATCTTGCCGAGCCCGACCAGCCGCGCCGGGGTCGCGCGCCGCGCCCGCAGGTCGACGATCACGTTGGTGCCGCCGGCGAGCGCGTGAGTTTCACCGTCGCCTGGGGCGAGCGCGGCGAGCGCCGCATCGAGGGTCTCGGGGATCGCCAGTTCGAAGTCCGCGTACATGGTTCGTATCCTCGCCTCGCGCGCCTTAGACGTCCCAACCGCCATCGACGGTCAGTTCCTGGCCGGTGATGTTGCGGCTTTCGTCGCTGGCCAGGAACAGCACCGTGTCGGCCACGTCCTGGGGCGTGGTCACGGACTTGAGCGCCATTTCCTCGACATACTCCTCATAGACCCGCTCCTTGGTCCAGCCGCGCAGCCGCGCCTTCTCCTCGCAGAGCTTCTGCATGCGCGGGGTTTCGACGATGCCGGGCATGACCACGTTGACGTTGACGCCGTATTCGCCGGCATCCAGCGCCACCGTGCGGGTCAGCCCGCGCACGCCCCACTTGGACGCGGAGTAGGCGGCCCGGTACTTATAGCCGCGGGTGCCCGAGGTGCCGCCGATGTTGACGATCTTGCCGCCGCGTTGGGCGATCATCGCCGGGATCACGTGTTTGATCGGCAGAAACGTGCCGCGGATATTGGATTCGATGACGTAGGAGAAGTCCTCCGCCGCGATCTCCCAGGCCGGGGTCTCGATCGGGCCGGTGACGCCCGCGACGTTGACCAGGATGTCGATGCGGCCGCCGAAGAAAGTTTTGGCTCGTTCGGCCATGGCCGCGACCTGGGCGTCGTCGGTGACGTCCGCCACCACCACCTCGGCGCGCCGGCCGAGCGCGCGCACCTGGACCGCGACCTCGTCGAGCGCCGCCGTGTCGCGCGCGGTCAGCA
>CAXMQD010000329.1:0-2005 GCA_964194965.1 uncultured Acidimicrobiia bacterium
TACGAGCTCTATTCGACTCGCTCGACGCTCGACCTCAAGGAAGGTTTGGCCGCCCACGCGCTCGAGCTGTTCCCGTTCCTGGCCGAGGTCAAGCTGCTGCGCCAGTGGGCCGGCATCACCGACATGACCCCCGACTACAGCCCGATCATGGGCGCGAGCCCGGTCGAGAATTACTGGCTGGACGCCGGCTGGGGCACCTGGGGCTTCAAAGCGACCCCGGTTTCGGGCAAGTACATGGCCGAGACCGTGGCGCGGGAAAAGGCACCGGAGATCCTGCGCCCGTTCCGGCTCGACCGCTTCACGACTTTCGATCTGGCGAACGAGATGGGCGCCACGGCGGCGAGCCATTAGGGGCGGAGGGGGACTGACGATCATGAAAATTATGAATTGTCCGCTCAACGGCCCGCGCAATATCTCCGAGTTCACTTGTATGGGCGAAGTCGAGCCCATGCCCGATCCGAACCTGGCCGACGATCCGGCCTGGTCCGATCGGGTCTGGTTCGCCAACAACCGGGCTGGGGTGGTGCGCGAGTGGTGGTGCCACACCGCGACCGCCTATTGGTTCATCGCCGAGCGCGACACCGTGACCGACGAAATCCTGCGCAGCTACACCGCGGACCAGGTGTTCAAGGACCGGATCGACTTCGCGCCCCAGGCGGAGCCCAAGTCCGAGTTCGATAAACCGTGAGCCACTCGGTCCACCGCCTGCCCGCGCCCGCGGGCCTTCTGATCGACCGCGACACGCCGATCGAATTCCGCTTCGAGGGTCGCGGCTACCGGGGTTGCGCCGGCGACACCATCGCCAGCGCGCTGGCCGCCAACGGCGTCAAGGTCCTGTCGCGCTCGTTCAAGTACCACCGGCCGCGCGGCATCCTTACCATGGCCGGGCAGGATGCCAACACACTGGTGCAGCTCGAGCACGAGCCCAACGTCCTGGCCGACCGCCATCCGATAACCGAGGGCCTGGAGGTTCGGGCCCAGAACGTGTTCGGCAGCCTGAACCGCGACTGGGGCGCATTGCTTGGAGTCATCGGCCGGTTCATGCCGGTCGGTTTCTACTATCGTGCCTTTTTCCGGCCGAGCGGCGTTTTCGAGCGCATCTGGGAACCGATATTCCGCAAGACGACCGGGCTCGGCGCGGTCAATCTGAAGACGCCTCACGGCTATTACGATAAGGCCTACGGCTTTTACGACGTGGCCGTGGTCGGCGGCGGCCCGGCCGGGTTGTCGGCGGCGCTGGTCGCCGCGCGCGCCGGCGCCTCGGTGTTGCTGGTCGAGGAGAACCCGGTGCTCGGCGGCGCGCTCGGCTACGCCCGATTCGATGTCGAGGGCGAACGCGGTACCTGCTTGCGCGAGGAACTGGTCCGCGAGGTCGCGGCCGAGCCCGGCATCGAGGTCATGACCGATGCGCTGTGCAACGGCTGGTTCGCCGACAACTGGCTGCCGGTCATCCGCGGCAACCGGCTCACCAAAGTACGCGCGGGCGAGGTGGTGTTGGCCGCCGGTGCGCTGGAACAGCCGGCGCAGTTCCGCAACAACGATCTGCCGGGCGTGATGATGGGCTCGGCGGCGCAGCGCCTGATCCGGCTCTATGGCGTGCGTCCGGGCGTGCGTGCGGTGGTCGCGGCCGGCAACCGCTTCGGCTACGAGGTCGCGCTCGACCTGATCGAGGCCGGCGTCGATGTCGCGGCGGTGGTCGACCAACGCCCGGCGCCGGAACCCGATCCCGTGATGGAAGCCGTGTTGGCGCGTGGCCTGCGCGTGCTCTCGGGCCACGCCGTGGTCGAGGCGGCGGCCGCGCCGGGCAAGCGTGGGGTGGCCGGTGCCGTGATCGACCGCATCCTCGGCGAGGGCCGGACCGCCAGACAGCCCGAGCACATTCCTTGTGACACCATCGCCATGTCGGTCGGTTTCACGCCGACCTATCAGCTCGCGCTGCAGGCCGGCGCGCGGCTCGACTACGATGACGCCAGCGCGATGTTCTCGATCTCCGGGCTGCCCGAGC
>CAXMQD010000330.1:0-5062 GCA_964194965.1 uncultured Acidimicrobiia bacterium
GTCGCGGTGGCAATCGGCACCAGCGCGTTCGAATCGGCGGCGTGGCCACCGCGCAAGGCCGCGGGCAGCGCGTCCTGAAGCGCGGCCATTTGCCGGCCGCAGGTCAGGACCACATCGACGCCGTTTTCTTGCAACGGCCGCGCCAGGGCGAGATGCATTTCGCGCGCGCGCGCGCCGAGCCCGAGCATGTCGCCGAGGATCGCGATGCGCCGGCCACCGGGTTCGGTGGCGGCTTTGCCCAGCACATCGAAGGCGGCGTGCATCGAGGCCACGCTGGCGTTGTAGCTGTCGTCGATCACCGCGAAAGGGCCTTCGGGCAGGTCGATTTCGCAACGCGCGCCGCGCCCGGCGAGTGCCTCGATCCCGCTCAGTTCCTCGGCCGCGCGCGCCACATCGGCGCCGGCCGCGGCCACGGTGGCCAGCACCGCGAGAGAGTTCATCACCCAGTGGAAACCGGGCAGGCCGACCCGGTAGCTCACCCGCGCGCCCAGGATCTCGGCCTCGACTCGGCTGCCGGCCGCCTCCAAGTCACTGCCAATCAATCGCGCCTCGGCCGCCGCGTCGCGGCCGAAGCCGATGACGCGCCCGACACCGGCGGCCCGCGCCTTCGCGGCCAGACGGTCGAAATGCGGGTTGTCCCGGTTGAGCACCGCGGCGCCCTCCGGCGGCATCCCTTCGAAGATCTCGGCCTTGGCGTCCGCGATCTGCTCGACCGAGTCGAAATGGCCGATGTGCACGGCCTCGACGTTGGTGATCAGCGCCACGTCCGGGCGCAGCAGTGCGCTCAGATCCCGAACCTCGCCCGGGTGGTTCATGCCCAGCTCGAACACGCCGTAAGCGTCGTCGTCGCGCAGCCGCGCCAGGCTGAGTGGCAGACCCCAGTGATTGTTCAAACTGCCGGCGCTGGCGGCGGTTGGTGCCTGGGCGCGTAGCGCGCGCGCCAGGGCCTCCTTGGTGCCGGTCTTGCCGACCGAGCCGGTGACCCCGATGAAACGGGCCCGGCTGCGCGCCCGCGCGGCTTGGCCGAGATCGCGCAGCGCGGCCATGGTATCCTCGACCAGGAGCAACGGGTCGGGGGACGCACCGGGCGCGCCCACCGGTTTGTGGCGGTGCGAGACCACGGCCGCGGCGCCGCTCTCGAAGGCCTTGGCGATGAAGTCGTGGCCATCGAAGTTAGGCCCTTGGAGCGCGACAAAGAGGTCTCGGGGCGCCAGGCTGCGGCTGTCGATGGAAACGCCGTTTGCGGTCCAGGGCGCGGTGTTGCGGCCGCCGGTCGCCTCGGCGGCCCGGGCGTCGGTCCACAATGGCGCGGCGCTCATGCGCCCACCTCTTCGGTTCGGAGCCGCGAAATAGCGGCCCGGGCCACGTCCCGGTCGTTAAAGGGCAGAATCCGGTCCCCGACAATCTGTCCGGATTCGTGACCCTTCCCCGCGATGACCAGGATATCGCCCGGGCCTAGAGCGGCCACCGCGCTGGCGATGGCCTCCCCCCGTTCGGAAATTTCTTCGGCGTTCGGCGCGGCGGCGAGGATCTCGCGGCGGATCGCCGCCGGATCTTCGCCGCGCGGATTGTCGTCGGTTACGATGCTGCGATCGGCCAGGCGGTTGGCGATCTCGCCCATCAGCGGGCGCTTGCCCCGGTCGCGGTCGCCGCCGCAGCCGAACACCACCCAGAGCCGCGCCTCGGTGTGCGGCCGAATCGCCGCGAGCACGGTCTCGAGCGCGTCGGGCGTATGGGCGTAGTCGACGAATACCTGACCGCCTCGCGGCGTGCGCCCGGCCAATTCGATCCGCCCCGGCACGCCTTCGAGGCCGGGCAGGGCCTCGAGCGCGGCTTCGGGCGAAATTCCGGTTGCGACCGCCAGGCCGAGCGCGGCCAGCGCGTTGAAGGCCTGGAAGGTACCGGCGAGCGGCAGGGTGACGCGCCGCGCGCGGCCAAGCACGTCGAGCATCAGGATTTGGCCCTCGGCGGTCGGCTCCTGGGTCATCAGGCGCAGATCGCTCTCGGAAATGCCGTAGCTCAGGACCGCGATGCCGCGCCGCGCGCAGCGGGACCGGAGCTCCTCGTAGATCGGCAGGTCGGCATTGAGCACCGCCGTGCCATCGGGGGCGAGCAATTCGTCGAACAGGCGCAGCTTGGCGGCCAGGTAGGACGCCATGTCGCGATGGTAGTCGAGGTGGTCGCGCGACAGAGATGTGAACGCCGCGGCCCCGATCCGGATGCCGTCGAGCCGGTATTGGTCGAGGCCGTGGCTCGATGCCTCCACGGCCAGGTGGTCGACGCCGTCTTCGGCCAGGTCGGCCAGGCAGCGGTGCAACTCGACCGGGTCGGGCGTGGTCAGGGATTCGGGCGCGCCGGGCCGAGCCGGGAACAGTCCGAGGGTGCCGAGGCTCGCCGCCTCGCAGCCGCCGTGACGCCAGATCTGACGGGTGAAGCTGGCCACCGAGGTCTTGCCGTTGGTGCCGGTGACCGCGGCGACCGTCTCGGGCTGGCGGCCGAAGAAGCGCGCTGCCATCAACGCCAGGCGCCGCCGTGGGTTGTCGTCGGTGACCAACTTGACCGGGGTTTGGCGTGCCTTAAGCGTGGTGCCGGTCTCGGCCAGCACCGCGACGGCGCCGTTCTCGATCGCCTGATCGATGTAGCGGCGGCCATCCTCGCGGGTGCCGGGCAACGCCGCGAACAGGTAACCCGGCGCGACCTTGCGGCTGTCGGAGGAGAGGCCGTGGATATCGGTATCCGCCAGAATTGCCGCTGGTGTCATGCCGTCGCCCGTATCCTTGACCAGATCAATCAACTGCAACCGTCCGTGCCCTCACCCTGGCCTGGACCAGGAGCTCCTCGCCGTCGTCTTGCTCCGCGTCCGCGCGGACCGGCGCGACCCCTAGCATCGGGCCGATGCGTTCGACCACGGCGCGCACCACCGGCGCGGCAACCCAGCCGCCGGTGGCGTAGCCGTGGGTGCGTTCGATGCCCTTGGGTTCGTCGACCATCGCGAAGATCACGTAACGCGGCGCGTCCATTGGAAACGCGGCCAGGAAGGAGGCGATGCGTGCGTTTCGCGCATAGCGGCCGCCGACCAACTTGTCCGCGGTCCCGGTTTTGCCGCCGACCCGGTAGCCTTCCGCGTTGGCCTGGCGGCCGGTACCCCGGCGCACCACCAGGCGCATGAGCCGGCGCATCTTGAGCGAGGTGTCCCGGTCCATGATCCGGGTGCCTGGCACGGCTTCACCCACGGGCCGCTTGAGCAAAGTCGCCGGGCGGAACTCGCCGCCATTGACGACGGCCGCGACCGCGCCGGTCAGTTGCACCGGGCTGACCGCCAGGCCGTGGCCGTAGGCGATGGTCATGGTGTTGATCTCGCGCCACGGCGAGGGCAGCATCGGCGTGCCGACCTCGCTTAGCTCGATGCTCGACGGGCGAGTCAGGCCAAGCCGCTTGAGGAACGATTGTTGTGCCGCGGTGCCGGCGGCCATGGCCATGTGGACCGTGCCGATGTTGCTCGAGTATATGAAGATCTCGGGCACCGAGAGCCAGCGCTTCTTCGGCTTGAAGTCGGTAATGGTGAAGCGCGCCACGCGAATCGGCTTGCTGGTGTCGTACCCGTCCGTCAGGGTCACGACGCCTTCGTCCAGCGCCATGGCGGTGGTGAATATCTTAAACACCGAACCCATCTCGTAGAGGCCCAGGCTGGCCCGGTTGAAGCGGTTGTCGGCGGGTGCGGCGCCGGGCCGTTCCGGGTCGAAGCTGGGCAGGGAAACCATGGCCAGCACTTCGCCGCTGGCAACGTCCATGACCATGCCGGCGGCGCCGATCGCGTCGAACTCGGTCATCGTGGCGTTCAGTTCCAGGGTCATGGCGTGCTGGACCCGCAGGTCGAGGCTGAGCGCGAGCGGCTCTTCGCGACCGCGCAGCACCTCGTCGAAGGAACGCTCCAAGCCACTTAGGCCGCGGTTGTCGATGTCGGTGAATCCGACACTGTGCGCGGTCAGGCGGCCGTGCGGATAGTAGCGCCGCTGCTCGCGCTCGAAATAGAGCCCAGGGATGCCCATGCGGTTGACCTGATAGTGCTCGCGCGGCGTCAGGTTGCGCTTGAGCCAGATGAAGCTGCGCCCGGTCGCCAGCTTTGCCGCGACTTCGGTTCGGGACAGATCGGGCAGGACTTCGACCAGGCGCGCCGCGGCGGCGTCCGGATCGCGCACATGCTTCGCATTGGCGTAAAGCGAGGCGGTGGGCAGGCTGGTGGCGAGCACGATGCCGTTGCGGTCGACGATGTCCGCGCGGCCGCTATGCAGAGTCGCGGGCGCTGCCGCGATCTTCGGCTCGCCGCCGCCCGCGGAGAAGCTCGCGATGTCCACCAGCCGCCAACCGACCAATAGAAAAGCCATGGCGAAGACCACGCCGGCCGCCAGCAGGCGGGTGCGTCCGGTCTCCAGGGCTTGGGCCGAACAGCCCTCCAAAAAAAATCGCGCCTCCCGGTCCGGACCGGAATCCGTTTCCGGGAGGCGCAAGTTCAGGGAGGATTGCTCAGGTCGACGGGTCATGGCGCGACCGTTCCGGCGCGCACTTTTTGGGCCGTTACTCCAAGAGCTGGCGCCGCAAGGGTTGGCGCCGCCGGGTTCAGGGCCGCCGGGTTTAGGGCCGATGCGGCACCTGTACCGGCGGCGCGGTAGGGAATTTCCTCGAAGCCCACGTATTGGCGCGCGGTCAGCAGCTTCATTTCCAGGTGGCGCTCGGCCAGTTCGGCAATGCGCGCCGGCCGGTTCAGGTAACTCCATTCGGTTCGCAGCACTTGGATCGCTTCCTGGTGGCGCAGGATGTCTCGTTGGACAATGCCCAACTCCTCTTCCAACTCGCGCACTTGTTGTTTGATGTGGAACAGGAACAGCGCCGCGGTGACCGCGGTCAGAATGAACAAGACGCTCGCGACCCGGGTCATGCCGTCTCTCCCATCCTGTTGGCGCTCGCATCGGCCGCCGTGCCGTTCCAGGCCGCGGCCGCGGTTCGTTCGGCCGCCCGCAGCCGGGCGGAGCGCGCTCGTGGATTACCTTCGCACTCTGCCCGG
>CAXMQD010000331.1:0-1505 GCA_964194965.1 uncultured Acidimicrobiia bacterium
CGGGCACGCGCATCACCCTGGGCGTCCGGCCCGAGCACATGGAGCGGGACCGGGGCGGCAGCCCGCGCCCGGGCCTGGACCGGTTGCGGGTGACCATCGACCTGGTGCAACCGACCGGCTCGCGCACCTACGGCGCCTTCAAGCTGGGCAAAACCGAGATGGTGGCGGAGCTTCAGGTCCACGATGTCGAGAAGCCGGGTGAGAAGCTGGATCTCCTGTTCGACATGAACCGGGTCGTCCTCATCGACCCGGCGAGCGACAAGGTCATTTAGAACCCCGTCATTTGGGGTTGGGTGCCGGCGTATTTTCTGGGGAGGACGATCCATGACATCGCATTTGGCCAAGCTGTTCGGCACCGAAGAGCCGCCGGTGGAAACCCGCTTGCTCCGCGCCGGGCCGCTCAGCGTGGAACTGGATGCCGGCAACCTGCGTTACATCCGCTATGACGGGCACGAAGCGATCCGCGCGGTATCCTACGTGGTCCGCGACCAATACTGGGGCACCTTCAACGCCGGGATCGAAAACCTGGAGGTCGAGGAGACCGCCGATGGTTTCACCGTCACCTACGACGCCGAGTGCAAGAACGCGACCCAATCGTTCCGCTACGCCGCCAAAATCACCGGCAACACCGACGGCACCCTGCGCTTCGAGGGCGCGGGCAGCCCGGTTACCGACTTCCTAACCAACCGGACCGGTTTCGTGGTCCTGCATCCGGTGGCCGGCGTCAGCGGATTCCCGGCCGAGGTCGAACACGTCGACGGCCGCGTCGTAAAGACCATCTTTCCCGAGCGCATCGACCCCAAGCAGCCGATCATGGATATCCGCGCGATCAGCCACGAGGTTTGCCCCGGCCTCAAGGTGACCTGCACCATGGAGGGCGATACCTTCGAGATGGAGGACCAGCGCAACTGGACCGACGCCTCCTACAAGACCTACGTGCGCCCGATCGGCCTGCCCTTCCCCTATACCCTGATGCGCGGAGAGGGAATCGAACAATCGGTGACGATAAGTTTCTCTGGCGCGCCCCAGGCGGCTCGGGGACCCAGCGGCCCGGCACCGGTCTCGGTCCGTGTTGACGGCGCGGGAGCTCGGGAGGGGGGCCAGGAGGCGGGCCGGTTGCCCGAGTTCGCGATGGCGATCGAACCACGCGATGCGGAAGCCGCGCTTCAAGCCGGGGCCGCGCTTACGGGGCTCGCACCGAGTTTCCTGAGTTGCTACCTGGATGCGCGCGACGGCGACAGCGCGGCGGCATTGGCCGGTTTCAAAGCCGTGGGCGCGCGGCTCGGCGCCCCACTCGCGCTGGAGATCGTGACCCCGAGCGTGGAAGACGCCGAGGCGACTCTCCAAAGCATCGCCGCGAGCGCCAAGGCGGCCGGCGCCGAGATCGCTTCGGTCGCGGTCACCCACGCCGGCGACTTGGGTTTCGTCATGCCCGGCACGGTGTTCCCGGATTCGGCCGACTTCGACGCGGTCTACGCCGCTGCGCGGGCCGCCTTCCCCGAGGC
>CAXMQD010000332.1:0-2460 GCA_964194965.1 uncultured Acidimicrobiia bacterium
TGGGTAGCGATCGAAGATCCGAGCCGCGGTCTCTTTCGCCGCGCCGACGGTCTCTTTCAGGTAACCGCCCATCAGCAGGTTCTCCTCGACGGTCATGTCGGGAAAGACCGAGTTGTCCTGCAGGATGTAGGCGATGCCGGCGTGCGTGAGCTTGTCGTTGGGGCTCGACCGGGTGATCTCCTTGCCGGCGCAATGGATCGCGCCGCCGGTGATCCGGGTGAAGCCGTAGATCGAGTGCAGGATGGTCGACTTGCCGGCCCCGTTGGGCCCGATCAGGCAGAGCGATTGGCCTCGCCCGACCAGCAGGTCGAAGCCATGCAGGATCTCCATTTTGCCGTAGCCGGCGACCAGGCCGTCGATGGTCAGCAACGGGTCCGGGCCGGCCAGCTCCACAAGTAACTCACGCGGTGGGCGCTGCTCGGCGAGTCGCTTCGCATCGCGGGCGACCTCGTCCACCGACAGCACGACATCGACGTCGCCGAAACCGTAGCCGTGCGCGCTGTCCTGGGTGCCGGCCATGTCAGTGCGCCCCGAGGTAGGCATCGATGACCCGCTGGTCGTCGCGGATGGCGTCGGGGGTGCCGTCGGCGAGCAGCTGACCGTGCGCCAGGCAGTAGATGTGCTCAGCCAGGTTCATGATCACTCGCATGTTGTGCTCGATGACCAGCAGGGTGATGCCCATGTTGGCGTTGGCCCGCTTGAGCCGGTCGATGATGCCGTTGATCAGCGTCGGGTTGATGCCGGCAGTCGGCTCGTCGAGCAGCAGCAGGCGCGGTTCGTTCATCAGTGCCATGGCGAATTCGAGCAGCTTCTGCTGGCCGAACGACAGGTCACCGGCGCGCAGTCGGCGCTTGCTGTAGAGGCCGACGAAGTCGAGCAGCGCCTCGGCCTTCTCGGTCGCGGCGGCGGCCGGTTTCTGGAACAGGTCGAACCAGCCGGTGTCGCGCTGCGGCTGGCTGATGACCATGTTCTGCACGCAGGTCATGCCGCCGTAGACGCGGGTCTGCTGGAAGGTGCGCAGCAAGCCGCGGCGGGCGATGTCGGTCACTCGCAGGTGCGCGATCTCGCGGCCGTCGAAGCGGATGCCGCCGGAATCGAACGGGTGGTAGCCGACGATGGAATTGAACAGCGTCGTCTTGCCGGAACCGTTGGGTCCGATCAGTCCGACGATGGCGCCTTCAGGTACCTGCAGGCTGATATCGCGGTTGGCGACCACGCCACCGAAGCTCTTCGACACCCCGGCGACCTCGAGAAGTACGCTCACGACGCCTTTTCCTCGACATGGTGGCCGAACCGTTCCGGCCAGCGCTCGCGCGCCCAGCCGAGGATGCCTTGTGGGAAGAAGACCACGATGCCGACGATCAGCAGTCCGAGCGCGACGCGCTGCCAGCCGAGCAGGTAGGTCCAGAACAGCTCCTGGGTGACGTGGAAGACCACGGCGCCGAGCACCGGGCCCCACAGCGTGCCCTTGCCGCCGAGGATGGCCATCAACACCATCCAGACGCCGAAAGTCGGCCCGGCGAAGGCGACGTCTCGTGGGTCGATGAAGCCGAGCAGGTTGCCCATGCCGGCCCCTGCGAGGCCGAGGAAGAAGGCGGCTACGCACCAGGCCAGTGTCTTGATCCGGGTCGTAGGCAGGCCCATCGCCTCGGCCTTGTCCTCGTCGTCGCGGATGGCGTTGAGGCACAGTCCGAAGCGGCCGGCGTAGAGTTGGCGTAGGGTCACGAAGGTGACCATGGCGAATAGCATGAACAGGTAGTAGAAGAACAGCTCACGGCCGCCGAGCTCGCCCGGGTAGAGCGGTGGCACCAGGCCCGAGCCGGCACCGATGTAGTCCCAGCCACTGGCCAGTTCGCCGGCGGCGATGCCGAGGCCGAGCGTGCCGATGGCGAAGTAGTGGCCGCGCAGGCCGAGGATGCCGGAGCCGAGGATGGCCGCGACCAGGGTGGCGAGCACCGCGGCGACGGCGAAACCGAGGAACAACCCCGGGAAGTAGGCCAGTCCGGCATCGCGCTGGATCACCGCGCAGGCGTAGGCGCCGACACCGAAGAAAACGATGTTGCCGAACGAGTTGTAACCCATCTGGCCGCCGAGGATGTCCCAGGTCAGCGCGAATAAAATCATCACCCAGAGCATCGACAGCTGGGAGACGTAGTTCGGCAGCAGGTGCGGCGCGACCAGCGCGATCAGCGCCGTTCCGCCGTACAGGGCCAGGCGACGGTTCATTTGAGGTATTTCCGCTGTCGGCGCAGCACCAGGTTGCGCAGCACCAGGATCACCACCATCAGAGTGAAGACGAAGGCGATCTGGAACTCGGCGCCGAGTACGAAGCCGGCCAGGTTCTCGAGTGCCCCGAGACCGAGTCCGGCAACGACGACGCCACCGATGTTACCCAGCCCGGCGGTGACGACGATCATGAACGAGCGCACCGTGTAGGGCAGGCCGATGTAGGGGTGGATC
>CAXMQD010000333.1:0-1860 GCA_964194965.1 uncultured Acidimicrobiia bacterium
CAGTACGAGCTCTACCGCTTCCTGATGCGCAAATCGCCGTCGGCGGAGCAGATGGCGCTGGCGCTCGACTGGTTGCGTTCGGCTGCCACGGGTGGGGAGGCCGGAGCCCAATACGATCTCGGTCGTCTGCTCATTTCCGGCAGCGAACGGCCGCCCGTGCAGAAGGACCTGACGGCAGCGCGCGCGTTGTGGGAGCAGGCAGCAGCACAGGATCATGGCCGGGCGATGGAAGAGCTGGCCCGGCGCCTGGACCGGGGCACGGACGGTTTCCCGCGCGACCCGGAACGCGCCGCCGGACTGCTGCGTAAGGTCGCCGAGGGCTACCGTCAGGGGAGTTTTGGATTGCCCGAGAACGCACGCATGGCCGCCAGCAGTGCCAAGCGGGCCGACGCCATACTCGATCTCCAGCGGCGCGTCGATGCCGGTGAGCCCGAGGCGCTGGCCATGCTGGGCCGGCAGTTGCTGTCGCCATCCACGGCCACGTCGCAGACCAGGGCCGAAGGCGTGGCGCTGCTCGAGCGGGCCGCCGGGTCGGGCGATGCGGATCTGCTCTACGAGTTGGGCGCCATTTTCATGTTCGGCAATCACGGCGTCGCCAAGGACTTCGATCGTGGGCGCCCGTGGTGGGTTCGGGCCGCCGAGCAGGGCCACGTCCGCACCATGACCTACCTCGCCGCGGCCTACCGCAGCGGCCAGTACGGCTACCCGGTCGACCTGTTACGGGCCAAGGCGCTGACCGCAGAACTGGTCGCGGCGTACCGTGACGGACGCCCCGGGGTCGATCCCGATCCCGAACGGGAACGCCACTGGGCACGGGAACTGAAGCACTTCGATCGCCTGTTCGAGCAGACCGGTGGCGAGTACCTGCCGCTGGAGGCGCTGCGGCGCGACGCCCAGGCCAACAATCCCGCGGCCCAGTACCAACTCGGCCGCCAGATGCTGCTCTCCGGTCCTGCACCCGAACGCCAGGAAGGGCTGCGCTGGATCGAGCGCGCCGCCGGCAACGGCCTGGCCGAAGCCCAGTACCGGCTGGTGACCTACTACGAGAACCGGGCCCACATCATGCGCAACGACCCACAGCGGGGAGTCGCCCTGCTGGAAGCGGCCGCCAGCCAGGACCACCTGCCGGCCATGGGCGTGCTGGCCTTGGCGCACTACAAGGGCAATTTCGGCCTGCCGCGCGATTACCGGCAGGCGAGGGACTGGTACCGGAAACTGCTTGAGGTCCACGCCACCGGGAGCTACCTCGGCGAAATCGACGACCGCTTCCTCGCCTTCCAGCGGCGCCAGCTCGGCTACACCGAAAAGGCCCTGACCATCCAGGAAGAGAAGGAGGCCCGTTACCGGCAGGCTTCGCCGCTGGAGCGCGAGATCATCGCCATCGAGGAGCGCTACCACAAGCAGTACGAGAAGGCGGTCAACGCCCTCGATCGCCGAGACGGCAGTCGCGCCGGCAAGCAGCGCTTCCGCGAGGAGGTCAAACGGCTGCGGTTGCACTACTTTGAGCTGCGCGATCGGGAAATCGAGGCGCTCAAGCAACGAGGCTGACCGGGCCACGACGACCGGGAGATGCGCCGGGTCACTCCGCTGGCTGCTGTCTCCAGCTAAACTACTCAGATCTGGCGCCAGCGGTGCCACCTATCCCCAGGGAGTACGTGATAGATGGAACTCATCGACGGTGTCCTGAAGATCCAACCCTTTCTCGCCGTGACGCTCGGTATCGTCGTGTTGTTCGTCGGCAAGCGGCTGAACTCGGTCATTGGCTTCCTGCGCGAGTTCAGCATCCCGGAACCGGTCACCGGCGGACTGCTGTTCTCAGTCATCTTCGGACTCGTCTATGTGACCACCGGCGTGGCCGTC
>CAXMQD010000334.1:0-1821 GCA_964194965.1 uncultured Acidimicrobiia bacterium
CTGGCCCTTGGGCGTTGGATGGTCATAAAGCACCTGCCAGGTCGCGCCGTTGTCCGCCGAGACCTGCAGGCTGGCCCGCCAGGCCGAGGTGGCGGCATAGAGCTTGCCGTCGAGCGCGGCCATGGCATGCATGTGATAGGCTTCGACCTCCGGCAGCACGCGCCAGGCCCAGTCCGCGCCGTTGGTGACCGCGAACTCGGCGAGGTCGGCGGCGAAGCGAGGATCCTCGAAGGGCCAGTAGAGCAGACCTTCCGCCACCAGCGGCCGGCCGGCCCCTTGGCTGAAGAGGGCCCGCTCGTAGCGCAGCGCGCCAGTTGCCGGGTCATAGCTGTAGATGTCCGCGGCGTTGTGGTTGCGGAAGAGCTCGGAATTGGCGAACCAGATGCGCGGCCCGTAGCCGATGATCGCATCCACCGCCGACCAGGGCCCAGGTCGGGCGATCGGCACCAAAGGCTCAATGGCAAGGCCCTGGCGAGGGGCTAAGTGGGTCAACAAGAGAATGGCCAAGCCCAGTCCGGCCAGGTATTCGGAGAGAAGTTTCTGTCGCACGCGCCCTTGCTCCCGCGTTATCCTCCCACCCCACCAGTCTAACCAGAGCCCAGGATGCGGCAAGCCGGTTGGCTTCGCAACACCTTCGATGCCTCACGCTTCGTCACAAGAGAGTGACTGCTGCCGGACGCACTCTATAACCCGTGTACGCCCCGACTATGGCTACAACTCGTTGTCAGAGCTACCCAATCAACACGTCCGGAATGGCCTGGCCACCTCAACCGGTCGATGCAACACAGGTGTTGAATCTTTCTGCCGGCGTATCGAACTCCAGTGATTTGCGCGGGGGCGACAGGTTAAGGATTGCTTCCCCTCACTAATTCTAAGCCCGGCGCCTGGGCCGCAGCACGTGGACGTGGTCCGGGGCGTAGAGCTTGCTATCGGAGAAATCCTCGTCACCGAGCACGCGCCCGACCAGGATCAGCGCGGTGCGGGTGATCTTGGCTTCGCGGACCTTGGCGCGGATATCCGACAGCACGCCCCGAACGATAACCTGGTCCGGCCAACTGGCCCGGTACACCACCGCGACCGGGCAGTCGGCGCCGTAGTGCGGCGTTAGGTCCTCGACCACCCGGCGCAGGTTGCGCACCGAGAGGTGGACCGCGAGCGTCGCGCCACTGGCGCCCAATTTCGTCAGCTCCTCACCCGCCGGCATGGCCGAGGCCTTCATGGCGGTGCGAGTCAGGATCACGGTCTGGCTGACCTCAGGCAGGGTCAGCTCGCGCCCGAGCGCGGCCGCGGCCGCCGCGAAGGCCGGCACACCCGGCGTGATGGTGTAGTCGATGCCGAGTGTTTCCAGGCGCCGAATCTGCTCGCCGATAGCGCCATAGAGCGAGGGATCGCCGGAGTGCACCCGGGCCACGTCCTGGCCCGCGTCGTGGGCGGCTTCGATCTCGGCCATGATCTCGTCGAGCGTCAGCGGCGCGGTATCGATCACGCGCGCGTCCTCCGGCGCGCCGGCCACCACTTCCTCGGGCACCAGGGAGCCGGCATAGAGCACGACGGCGCAGCGCGCGATCAAATCGCGGCCGCGGATCGTGATCAGGTCCGGCGCGCCGGGTCCGGCGCCAATGAAATGCACGGTCACGCCGCGTCCTCCGAATCCTTGGCCGCCTTCACCTTGGCGGCGTAGCCACGCGGGGTGTAAACCCAGGCGCCGCCATCGCCACGCGCCACCCGCCGCGTGGCGCTCGAGCCGATCAGGATCACGGTCAGCATGTCGACCGCCGCGGGCGCGAGCGCGGCGAGATCGATCACCGTCACCGCCTCGCC
>CAXMQD010000335.1:0-6927 GCA_964194965.1 uncultured Acidimicrobiia bacterium
CAGGTGGCGCCATTGCGTGTCAGGGCGCGAAATGCCGGCGCGGCGATTCGTCCGGCCTCGGCGCGGGCGAGCAGCAGTGGGTTGGCGACCGCGTGCGCGTCGCCGTCGAGGAACACCAGAAGCGGCAGCTCCGGGTTCGCCGGTGCGTCGGCACAGGGGCCGTCGTTGCCGCCACCGGCCTGCCAGCGGTCGCGGCAGCCGAGCTTGACCGTCAGGCTGTGTTCCCAGCCGCGCCGGTAGCCGGCCTGGACCGCCAGACCCGCGCCGAGCGCCAGGCGCGCGCGGGTTCCGGGATCGAGCCGCTGCAGGGCGAGCCAACCCGCTTGCCGCCCGATCGGCGCTTCGAGGGTCACCAGGGCCCAGTCGGCCGCCGCCACCGCCAGGCTGCCGGCGCCGGCACCGCCGGAGATCTCCGGCGCCACCTCATAGTTTGCGACGCCCGCGTGAAGGATGACCGCGTCGCGCTGGTAGCCGGCCACGAAATGCAGCTCGTTCGGGGTCCGCCAACGCCCCTCCACGCTGAAATAGAGGCAATGGGCTTGGCTCAGCACCAGGCGCGGTCCGATCAGGATGCCGGTGCAGAAGCCGCGGCCACCGGTGTTGAGCCGGCCGAGCGCGCTCCAGGGATACTCCATGGCCTCGACGATCATCCGGCCGTGGCGGTCGAGCAGGGCCGGAGCAGGGGACGGCGGCGCGGCCTCGGGTCCCGGTGCCGGCGGCGGGGTGGGCGGGGCGGGCGGCTCGGCCGGGGCGCAGGCCCCCAGGGCCGCCAGGGCGAGCATCACCAGGGACGGGACCCATTTCCGCGCGCGCCGCCGCCCGACCGGCCGTGTCACAAATCCGTTCGAGATTTTCACCTCCGTCCCGCCGCTTCCGCCCGAGTCCCCGAATCAGCGTATATTTTTCTATCAGAGGCACGGGGCTCTCTGGTAGACCGGTCGTGCGCGACCCATTGAGCGCACCCTATCAACGGCCTTTGGTATAACCTCCGGAAGCGAACCAGCCGATGCCAAAATCCTCCGACCGACCGACGCGGGCTTACGAGAACCTCGACTTTCTGCACAGCCCGGACGCCCGGGCGCTGCGCATCCTCGCCGAGTACATCGAGCCGAACAGCCGCTTCAAACACTACAAGATCGAAGATACCATTATTTTCTTCGGCTCGGCGCGCACCCTACCCCGCGACCAGGCCGAGAAAGGATTGGCCGAGGTTGTGGCGAAGGGTGGCGATCCGGCGCGGCCGGAGCTGGTGCGCGCCGAATACGATCTGCGCATGTCGGCATACTACGAGGCGACCCGCGAACTGGCCGGCCGCCTGACCGAGTGGTCGAAGGGGTTGGAGGGCACGGACCGCCGCTTCGTGGTCTGTAGCGGCGGTGGCCCCGGGATCATGGAGGCGGCCAACCGCGGCGCCTCCGAGGCCAAGGGCATCAACGTCGGCCTCAACATTTCGTTGCCCTTCGAGCAATCGGAGAACCCGCACATCAGCCGCGAGCTGATCTTCGAGTTCCACTATTTCTTCATGCGCAAGTTCTGGTTCGCCTATCTGGCCAAGGCGGTGGTGGTGATGCCCGGCGGGTTTGGTACCCTGGACGAGTTGTTCGAACTCCTGACTCTGATCCAGACCCAAAAGATCCGCAAACACATGCCGATTGTGTTGTTCGGCAGCAGCTATTGGGCCGAAATCGTCAACTTCGAGGCGCTGGCCGATCATGGCATGATCGACCGGGCCGACCTGAACCTGTTCTTCCGAACCGATTCGATCGACGAGGCCTACCAATACATCACCGACCAGCTCGAAACCCATTCACTCGCGACCCCGGGGCCAACGCTCTAGTTTTGGCACTAGCGTTCGCGGCCACGACAATCTATTTCTACGGCTTGGGGTCGGCGCGGGTCGGGAAGAGGACAAATGGGCGAGAAAGACTTCAGGCAGATGATGGCCGAAGCGGCCGCGGCGGTCGACGGTATTTCGGTGTCTTCGGCGTTGGGCCTGCTGAACGATCCGGAGGCCCAGTTCGTCGATGTGCGCGAGGACGGCGAATGGGCCGGGGGCCGGATTCCGGGCGCCGTGCATGCACCGCGCGGCCGTCTCGAGAGCGTCGCCGATCCGAACGACCCGCATCACAACGCCGCGATTTCCCGAGACAAGACGCTGGTGCTCTACTGCGCCGCCGGCGGGCGTTCGACCCTGGCCGCCAAGGCCCTGCTCGATTTGGGCTTTACCCGGGTCTGCTCGCTGACCGGCGGCCTGACCGCTTGGCGGCAAGCCGGTGGCCCCGTCGAGGCTTAGCCCGAGCACGCCCTTCAAGACCCCGGACCGGGCAAGCCGGGACCGGCAAAATATTGAAATAAAGTGTTTTTCTCCCCCTTTGAAAGTGGCCTGTTTTGTGACAATGTAACGGCGTGATAGCCTTGCGCTGGCTCTGGCGGGCGTGCGAGGCAGGAAGAAAACGGGACGGCCACCGGCGATCCGCCAAAAAATTGGGCGCGATGGTGGGCGGCACGTCTCGTGACGAACAGGTGAGAGTTCGGGTCGCCGGTGGGTCTTTTTTTTCGGCCGCGCCGGTCCCATAACAGGGAGCGAAAAAGCATGACAAGAAATTTCCTTACGCGCGTCATGGGCGGCAGCGTCCTGGCCGCGGCGGCGCTTGCCGTCATGACCGGCGGCGCGGTCGCCAAGACCGAGCTGAAGGTCTACACCGCGATCGAGGCCGACGACCTCAAGCGCTATGCCGCCGAGTTCAACAAGAACTACCCCGATATCGAGATCAAATGGGTCCGCGACTCGACCGGCATCGTCACCGCGAAGCTGCTGGCCGAGAAGGCCAACCCGCAGGCCGACGTGGTCTGGGGCCTGGCGGCAACCAGCCTGATGCTGCTCAAGAACGAAGGCATGACCCAAGGCTACATGCCCAAGGGCGGCGACAAGCTCGACGTCAAGTTCATCGACCAGTCCAAACCACCGCATTGGACCGGGATGGACGCCTGGGTCGCGGCGATCTGCGTCAACACCATCGAGGCGAAGAACAACAACCTGCCGATGCCGACTTCGTGGAAAGACCTGACCAAGCCGGTCTACAAGGGTCACGTGGTCATGCCGAACCCGAATTCCTCGGGCACCGGATTCCTCGACGTCGCCAGCTGGCTGCAGTTGTTCGGCGAGGATGGTGGCTGGAGTTTCCTGGACGATCTGCACAAGAACATCGCCTGGTATACCCACTCCGGCTCCAAGCCCTGCCGTCAGGCGGGCGCCGGCGAAACGCCGATCGGCGTCTCCTTCGCCTATCGTGGCGCCAAGGTGAAAAACAAGGGCGCGCCGATCGAGATCGTCATCCCCAGCGAAGGCATCGGCTGGGACATGGAGGCGACCGCCATCATGAAAGGCACCAAGAAGCTCGACGCCGCCAAGAAGCTGGTCGACTTCTCGGTCTCCAGGGAAGCCAACGTGATGTACAACTCGGTCTACGCGGTCATCGCCTATCCGGGCATCGCCGAAAAGGTGAAGAATTATCCGGATGCCGTCGCCGGCGCCATGATCGACAACGACTTCGAATGGGTCGCGTCCAACCGCATGCGCATTCTCAAGGAATGGCAGAAGCGCTACGACTCCAAGTCGGAGCCGAAGGGCTGATTTCGGCGTGACGCTCTAATCCGGCTGCCCGTTTCCCTCGTTTGGAACGGGCGGCCGGATCGATTTTCGGCTCCCGCGGTCCCGGTTGGACCCGTCGGCCGGCGGGCGTCGAGGGTGGGGGGTAGCGATGGCGGCCGGCACGGAACCTGCGCCATATATCAAGATCCGGAATCTGACCAAGAAGTTCGGTGATTTCACTGCGCTCCGGGAGATTTCGCTCGACGTCTTCGAAAGCGAGTTCGTCTGTTTTCTGGGCCCCTCGGGCTGTGGCAAGACGACCCTGCTCCGGGCCATCGCCGGGCTCGACATACAGACCAGCGGTACTGTCGAACAGGACCGAAAGGATATCTCGGCCCTGCCGCCGGCCGAGCGCGATTTCGGCATCGTGTTCCAGTCCTACGCGCTGTTCCCGAACCTGACGGTCTACAAGAACATCGCCTACGGACTGGAGAACCGCAAGCTGCCCCGGGTTCGGATCAAGGAACGGGTCGCCGAGCTGCTCGGCCTCGTCGGCCTGTCGGACCAGGGCAACAAGTATCCGGCCCAGCTCTCGGGCGGCCAGCAGCAGCGTGTGGCGCTGGCCCGCGCCATGGCGACCTCGCCGGGCCTGCTGTTGCTCGACGAGCCGCTATCCGCGCTCGACGCCAAGGTGCGGGTGCACCTGCGTCACGAGGTCAAGGACTTGCAGCGCCGGCTGGGCGTGACCACCATCATGGTCACCCACGATCAGGAGGAGGCCCTGACCATGGCCGACCGTATCGTGGTCATGGACCATGGTGTGATCGAGCAAGTCGGCACGCCCGAAGAGATCTACGGCGCGCCGGCCACCTCTTTCGTTGCCGACTTCATCGGCACCATGAATTTCGTGTCCGGCACGGTCGAGGCGGCGGGATCGGTCAAAGTCGGGAACACCACGCTCGTGTGCGAGACCGAGGGCATGTCGACCGGTCAGGCGGTGACCGCCGCCATCCGGCCGGAGGACATCGACGCTGAGGCCATTTCGGAAGGCGGCGAAAACGTGGTTGAGGTCGAGATCTCGGCGATGGAGTTTCTCGGCTCGTACTATCGTGTGGCCCTGGGCGGCGCGGCGATAGGCGAGCAGGGCATCCGCGCCGACCTATCGATCAATCTGGTGCGGCGCAAGAATCTCGAAGTCGGCAGCAAGATACCGGTGCGCTTTCCCGCGCCATTCATCCGCATCTACCCGGGGGACTGACCGATGAGCCAGGCCGCGGCCGCGGCCGTTCCCGCCGCACCCCGGATCAAAGCGAAGATCAGCCGCGACGACTGGATCATGCGCGGCTGCATGGTGGTGATCGGGTTGTTCATGGCGGTCTTCGTCCTGCTGCCGCTCTACACCCTGATGTCCAAGAGTTTCGAGAACAAGGCGGGCGAATTCGTCGGACTGGCGAACTACGCGGAGTATTTCGAAACACCGGCGCTGTTTTTGTCGGCGATCAATAGCCTCTATATCTCGGTCATCGGCACGGTGATCGTGCTCGGCACGGCTTTCGTCTACGGCTACGCGCTGACCCGCACCTGCATGCCGTTCAAATGGTTCTTCAAACTGGTCGCGGTAATCCCGTTGCTGACGCCGTCGCTGTTGAGCGGAATTTCCTTGGTGTACTGGTTCGGCAGGCAAGGTGTCGCCAAGGAACTGCTGTTCGGCGAGTTGATTTACGGCCCGATCGGCATCGTTATCGGATCGAGTTATTGGGTGTTTCCGCACGCGCTGATGATCGTGATCACGGCGCTGGCGATCACCGACGCGCGGCTCTATGAAGCGGCGATCGCGCTGCGCACCAGCAAGGTCAAAATCTTTTTCACGGTCACCATACCGGGCTGTAAGTATGGCCTGATCAGTGCCGGATTTGTGGTGTTCACCCTGATCTTCACTGACTTCGGCGTGCCCAAGGTGATCGGTGGCAACTTCAACATGCTCGCCACCGACATCTACAAGCAGGTCATCGGTCAGCAGAACTTCCAGATGGGCGCGGTGGTCTCGATTATCCTGTTGGTCCCCGCGGCGGTTGCCTTCACCGTCGATCGCATCGTGCAGAGAAAGCAGGTCGCGCTACTCTCGTCCCGCGCCGTTCCTTACGAACCGAAGCCGGATCGCCGGCGCGACATGACCATGTTGGTGTTCTGCTCGTTCGTCGCGTTTTTGATCCTGTGCATGATCGGCATGGCTCAGTTTGCGGCGCTGATTACATTCTGGCCCTACAACCTGGAAATGACGTTGGCCAACTATGACTTCGACTTGGCCAACGGCGGCGGCTGGGATTCCTTTTTCAATTCGATTCGCATGAGCCTCTACACCGCGGTTGTGGGCACGACGATCATATTCTTCGGCGCCTACCTGGTCGAGAAGGGACGCGGCTTTACGGTGGGTCGCAACTCCTTTCACGCGATTGCCATGTTGCCGCTCGCGGTCCCGGGCATGGCGTTGGGCCTGGCCTACATATTCTTCTTCAACAATCCGGCCAACCCATTCAACTTCCTTTACGGCACCATGGGAATTTTGGTGTTGGTCACGGTCACCCACTTTTATACGGTCAGCCACTTGACCGCGGTGACCGCGCTCAAGCAGATGGATCCCGAGTTCGAGTCGGTCTCGGCGTCGCTCAAGACGCCTTTCTACCGAACCTTCCTCCGAATAACCGTGCCAGTGTGCGTGCCGGCGATCTTCGATATCTCGATGTATCTCTTCCTCAACGCCATGACCACGGTCTCGGCGGTGGTGTTCCTCTATTCGACCGACACGGCGCTGGCCTCGGTCGCGGTACTCAACATGGACGACCAGGGCGAGTTACCGTTCGCGGCGGCCATGGCAATGATGATCGCCTACACCTGCGCCGGGGCGCGCATTCTGCACGTGCTGCTGACCCGCGGCATCACGCTGCGCACCCAGGCCTGGCGCACCCGCTGAACCTTCTGCAGCTCCGCTCTGGCATCAAGTTGCGGGCGTCACTTCATGCAACAAATCGAAGAAAGCGCGCACCACGCGGACCGGGCGCCGCTCTTGCAGGCAGGCGGCGTATTCGACCGCATGCAGGTCGACATCGCGCAGCTGCAAGCGGTGCAGGCGCGGATCGCGGCCGAACTCGCTCTCGAACACGGCGCCGATACCCAGGCCCGCGGCGACCGCCTCACGCACCGCCTCGCGGCTGCCGATCTCCAGCGCCATGCCGGGTTGCACGCCGGCTTCCGCGAGTGCCCGGTCGAGCACCGCGCGCGTGGTCGAGCCCGGCTCGCGCAGCACCAGGCGTTGGCCGGCGAGCTCGGCGAATCGT
>CAXMQD010000336.1:0-14090 GCA_964194965.1 uncultured Acidimicrobiia bacterium
AAGTAGGGGTCGATCAGCAACCCGGTCTTGGCCTGGATCGTGGCTTCCAGGCCATCGGCCTTGAGCCGGTCGCAGTGCGCCGCCGTGCGCCGGTCCTGCCAGACGATGGCGTTGTGGATCGGCTGGCCGGTCTCGCGGTCCCATATGACCGTGGTTTCGCGCTGGTTGGTGATGCCGATCCCGGCCAGGTCGCCGGCCTCGAGCCCGGCCTCGGCGAGGGCGCCCTGGATCACCGCCAGGGTGTCGCGCCAAATGTCCTCGGCGTCGTGTTCGACCCAACCCGATTGGGGGTAGTGCTGGGGGAATTCCCGCTGTGCCTGGCCGAGCGGCCGCGCGTCCCGATCGAACAGCATGGCGCGGCTGCTGGTGGTGCCTTGGTCGATCGCCAGTATCGCGCGGGGACCGCTCATGTCCGATGCCTCTCCCGATTTATGTTCGTGATTGGAACCGGATCATGGTGCGGGCGGGGGGTGCAAAGATCAAGCTGTGCGCGACCCGTCCCGGCGAACGCCGTCTAGGAATGCCAAAGAAAAATTCGCCGTGGTCCTTGAAGGGATAGGATTTCGAATTATATTGGAATTGTTCTAAATTACATAATATACACCGGAAATAACGCGGAGTTTTCGACCCTGCGCCATCCCGCTGAGCCCTGGAGGAGACCGAGATGATCGGCAAAACGCTTCCCGATGTGACCTTCAAGACCCGCCTGCGCGACGAGAGTCTGGGCGGACCCAACCCCTACCGCTGGGTCGAGACGACCACGGCCGATTATTTCGCCGGCAAGCGCGTTTTGTTGTTCTCGCTGCCCGGCGCATTCACCCCGACTTGCTCGACTTACCAGCTTCCCGAGTTCGAGAAACTGCACCAAGCTTTTACCGAACGGGGCATCGACGAGATCATCTGCATCTCGGTCAACGACGCCTTCGTCATGAACGCCTGGGGCCGGCAGCAGGGCCTGGAGCGGGTCAAGCTGATCCCGGATGGCTCGGGTGATTTCACGCGCCGGATGGGCATGCTGGTGCGCAAGGACAATCTCGGTTTCGGCCAGCGCTCGTGGCGCTACGCCGCCATTGTCCAGGACGGCGTGGTCGAGGCTTGGTTCGAGGAGCCGGGAATTTCCGACAACTGCGAAGCCGACCCCTACGGCGAGTCATCGCCCCGGAACATCCTGGAAAATCTGCCAACCCGCGCGGCGGCTTGAAGATCTCGCACCTCACGAACCTTGCAAGGGCGCGGCGTCGAGCGTTGCCGCGCCAACGAACTTCTGGATGCGCCGGAGTTCGGCCCGGAGCTTGTGCTCGCGGCCTTGGGTCATTGCGATTTTGGGCTCGAGCCACAGGCCGGTCACCTTGAGGCAGCCCCCATCGCGGCTCCCGTTGCGGCTGTCGTGGGTCATGTCGATGCGGCCGATGAAACGGTCGCCCTCGAGCAGGGGGAAGACATAGTAGCCGTATTGCCGCTTGGCGGCGGGCACGAAGACCTCGATGCGGTAGCGGAAGCCGAATAGCCGCTCGAGGCGCTTGCGATCCCGGATCGCCGGATCGAAGGGGTTGAGCGCCCGGATGCGCGGTGGTGGTGCCGGCAATTCGTCGAGCCGATCCAAGACCCCGGGGTCCGCGAAAGCGGCGCGCGGTTTTCCGCCATCGGCCGGTTCCACCAGCACCGGGATCACGGCGCGGCCGAGTTGGGCCTCGCACCAGGCGCCGGCCTCCGCCGGGTTCAGCGCGCCCCAGAAGGCGGCCATCTCGCCCGGTGTCGCCACACCGAGCCGCGCCAGCGCGCCGCGGCACTTCCAGTCGACGAAGGCGGCATGGGACGGTGGCCTGCCGCGATGTTGCTTGGGGATCACCCGCTCGGGCAGGTCGTAGACCTTTTGGAAGCCCTCGCGCCGGGCCACCGCCAGCGCGCCGGTGCGCCACAGGTATTCGAGCGCGGTTTTCTCCGGATGCCAGTCCCACCAGCCATCGCCTTTCTTCTTACGCGCTTTGCCAAAGTCGCGCGCCATCAGCGGACCCTCGCGGCCGATGCGCCTCCGGACCTGGGCCAGATAATCCTCGAAGTCCTCCCGCCGCCATTTGCGCCAGCGCTCGGCCAGCCGGTCTCGATCGCGCGCGAAGCGGTGGCGCCAGAACGGGTAGAAGCGGGTCGGGATGATCGCGGCGTCGTGGGTCCAGTTCTCGAACAACGCGGCTCCGGGATGGATCAGCCGGTCCAACTGCTCGCGCCGATAGGTCTGGTTGCGCGAGAACAGAATGTGGTGGTGGGCGCGCTCCACGGTCTTGATGCTGTCGACCTGGACGAAACCCATGCGTTCGATCAGGTCGAGCAGGCGGGCGTCGTCGAGGCGCCGGGTCGGATCGTCGGCCAGCCCCTGGGACGCCAGCAGCAGACGCCGCGCCGCGCGGTTGGAGATGATCGAGGGCGTCACCTAGAACTGCGCTTCATCGAGCGCCAGGGTGGAGTCCGCGCCCTGGATGACGGCGGCGGCCTCGGCGGTCGCGCGCGGCAGGATATTGGCCATGTAAAATTGGGCAGTCGCGATCTTGGCTTCGAGGAACGCGCGGTCCTCGGCGCCACCGTTCGTTAGCCGCCGCCGCGCCGCCGCCGCGCCGCGGGCGAGCAGCCAGGCGCCGGTCACGATGCCGAACAGCCTGAGGTAGGGGGTGGCGCCGGCCGCGGCGCGCGCCAGATCGGCGGCACCGGTTTCGAGCAACCAGTCGGTGGCCTCCAGCATGCGCGCCAGCTCGGGTTCCAGCGCCGCGCCCAGGCCATCGCCGCCGAGCTTCGGCAGGCTCGCGGTCATCTCGGCCAGGAATTCCTTGGCCGCCGCGCCCCGGTCGCGCAGCAGCTTGCGGGTCAAGAGGTCGAGCGCCTGGACCCCGTTGGTGCCTTCGTAAATGGGCGCGATGCGGACGTCGCGATAGTACTGTGCCGCGCCGGTCTCCTCGATATAACCCATGCCGCCGTGGACCTGAACACCGAGCGAGGCGACCTCGCAGCCGCTATCGGTCAACCAGGCCTTGACCACCGGGGTCAGCAGGTCGATGCGCGCTTGGGCGCGGGCGCGCGCCGCTGGCTCCGGGTGGCGCTTGGCGGTGTCGAGCTCCGCCGCCGCGGTGTAGAGCAGCCCGCGCATGGCCTCGTTAAGCGCGCGCATGGTCATCAGCATGCGGCGCACGTCCGGGTGCCGGACGATCGGCACCGGGCCGCCGTCGCGGTCGCCCAGCGCGGTGCCCTGGATGCGTTCGCGGGCGTAGTCGCGGGCCGCCTGGTAGGCCCGTTCGCCCAGCGCCAGGCCTTCGAGGCCGACCAGCATGCGGGCGTTGTTCATCATCGTGAACATGCAGGCCATGCCTTGGTTTTCCTCGCCCAACAGATAGCCGACCGCGCCGCCCGAATCGCCGTAGGCCATGACGCAAGTCGGCGAGGCGTGGATGCCGAGTTTCTCTTCCAGCGAGACACAGCGCAGGTCGTTGCGTTCCCCGGGCGTACCATCGGCGCGGGGCAGGAACTTGGGCACGATAAACAGGCTCAGGCCCTTGGTCCCGGGCGGCGCGTCGGGGGTGCGGGCGAGCACCATGTGAACGATGTTTTCGGCGCAGTCGTGCTCGCCCCAGGTGATAAAGATTTTCTGGCCCTGGATCAGGTAGTGATCGCCCTCGGGCACGGCCCGGGTCTTGAGCGCGCCGACGTCGGTGCCGGCGTGGGACTCGGTCAGGTTCATGGTGCCGGCCCATTCACCCGAAACCAGTTTGGGCAGGTAGGTGGCTTTCTGTTCCCCGGTGCCGTGGACCTGCAGCGCCGCGACCGCACCCTGGGTCAGCATCGGGCCGAGCGCGAAAGAGAGGTTGGCGGCGTTCCACATCTCCTGGACCGCAATGGCCAGCGTCCAAGGCAGTCCCTGGCCGCCGTAGTCGGGATCGGCGGCGAGCGAGCCCCAGCCGCCCTCGACGAAGCGCGCGTAGGCTTCGGTGAAGCCGGGCGGCATGCGCACCACGCCGTTCTCAAAGGTCAGGCGCTCGCGGTCGCCGACCTGGTTGAGCGGCGCCAGCACTTCCGAGGCCAGCTTGTCGGCCTCGCCGAGGATCGCCTCGATCAGGTCCGGGGTCGCCTCCTCGTAGCCGGGCAGGCCGGTGATCTCGGCCATGCCGGCGAGCTCGTCGAGCACGAAATGCATGTCGCGCAGCGGCGCGTGGTATTCGGTCATCCGGTTCCTTCTCTCCCACAAAGGCCGTCTAGGATCCTGCCGTATGGGGCATGATAACGCTCAACACGCCATTGCGGTAGCTCGCCGTCGTCTCGCCGCGGCTTAGATTGGTGGATATTTGGAACCCCCTATTGCGCGGTACTGGGTGGCGCGGTAATTCTCCAGACTAGGCGATGGGGAAGGGGAGATGGCCGAGATCGTCAATCTGCGCCAGGCGCGCAAAAACAGAGCGCGGGCCGCCAAAGACGCGCGGGCAGCCGAAAACCGGACCCGTTTCGGCCGTGCCAAGGCGGAGAAGGGCGGGGCCGAGGCCGAACGCGTCCGGTCCGAAACCCGTCTGGACGGCAAAAAGCTCGAAGACGACCCCGGGCCGTGAGCGTTCTCAGCTGGTCTCCGGCCTAATACTAAATCTCGTTAATCCAACTTGGCGGTCGCGGCCGCGCGAATTTGCGCGATCGTGGCGGTCGGGGTGATCGCCTCGGGGTCGATGCGCAGGTCGAGCAACGCTGGTCCCTTGGCCGCGAGCGCGCGTTCGAAGGCCGGGGCGAAGTCCGCGGTGCGGGTCACGGTCTCGCCCGTGGCGCCGTAGGCCCGGGCGAGGGCCGCGAAGTCTGGATTGGCCAGATCCGTGCCTAGAGTGCGGCCCGGGTAGTCGCGCTCCTGATGCATGCGGATGGTGCCGTACATGCCGTTGTTGACCACCAGCACCACGATGTCGAGTTGCAGCGACACCGCGGTGGCGAGTTCCTGCCCGTTCATCAGGAAACAGCCGTCGCCGGCGAAGGCGACCACCGGGCGCTCCGGATGGACCAGCTTGGCCGCGACCGCGGCCGGCACGCCGTAACCCATGGAGCCCGAGGTCGGCGCCAACTGGCTCGGGTAGTCGCGGTATTGATAGAAGCGGTTGGGCCAGACCGAGTAGTTGCCGGCGCCGTTGGTCACGATCGCCTCGGGCGGCAGGCTCGCATTCACCTGGGCCATGACCTCGCCCATTTGGAGATCGCCGGGGATCGGCTTGGCCTGAATGTTGTCGAGGTAGTGATCGTGCGCTTCGGCCGCCGATCCGGACCAGGCGCCGGCATCGACCGGCGTCATCGCCTTGGCGGCGGCGGCGAATTCGGCCATGCCCGCGTTGATCAGGAGCTCACCCTGATAGACCCGGCCCAGCTCCTCGGCGCCGGGGTGGACGTGGATCAAGGTCTGCCGGGGTCGCGGAATATCGATCAAGCCGTAGCCGCCGGTGGTCATCTCGCCGAGCCGGGCGCCCACCACCATAAGCAGGTCGGCCTCCCCGATGCGCGTGGCCAACCTGGGATCGACCCCAATGCCGACGTGGCCGGCGTAGTTCGGGTGTCTGTTGTCGAGGCGGTCCTGGCAGCGGAAGGTGACCGCCGCGGGCAGCTCGTTGGCCTCGACGAAGACCCGGATGTCGGTCACCGCCGGGGCCGACCAGCCACCGCCGCCGAGCATGACCAGCGGCCGCTTGGCGCCGGCCAGAAGTTCGCGCAGGCGCGCCATTTGCTCCGGGCCCGGGTGCGCCTGGACCCGCTGCGCCGGGCCGGCGTCGGCGGCCGAACTGGGATCGCACAGCATGTCCTCGGGCAGCGCCAGCACCACCGGCCCGGGCCGGCCCGAGGTCGCCAAATGGAAGGCGTGGCTGACCATTTCGGGAATCCGGTCGGCCTGCTCGATTTGCCCGACCCACTTGGCCATCTGCCCGAACATGCGCCGGTAGTCCATTTCCTGGAACGCCTCGCGCTCGCTCATGGCGCGCCCGATTTGACCGATCAGCAGCACCATCGGGGTCGAGTCCTGAAAACCGATGTGCAGGCCGGGGCTGGCATTGGTGGCGCCGGGGCCGCGGGTCACCATGCACACCCCGGGCCGGCCGGTTAGCTTGCCGTAGGCCTCGGCCATCATCGCCGCGCCGCCCTCCTGTCGGCAGATCACATAGCGCACCTCGGGCACGTCGTAGAGCCCGTCGAGCAGTGCCAGGTAGCTTTCCCCCGGCACGCCGAAGGCCATGTCGACGCCGTGGATTCGCAGTTGATCGGCCAGGATGTGGCCGCCGATACGCAAGTTGCTGGTTCTGTTCATGCCGTCCCCGTTCTCGAACGCGCGCGCCGCAAGCTCGCCCGGGCGCGCGCTGCGCCTTTTTAGCCTTCCGCGCCCGCCTTGTCCCGTCTCTTGAATCGCAAGACCAGGTCTTGTCGGCCGGGGCCGCGCCCGGCAACATCGCCGGAACGGCGAATGAGAGATAGGCGAGCCATGACCAGCCCAGCCCAACGCGCGCAGGCGGCCTTCCCGGCCGGCTCCAACGGCGAGTTCAACCTGCCGCCGGAACTTTCCATCGTGATCGCGCGCGGGGAGGGGTGCCGGCTGTGGGATAGCGGAGGCCGCGAATTCCTCGACTTCTCCATGGGGTGGGGCTCGGTCCTGGTCGGCCACGCCCGGCCCGAGGTGGTCGGCGCGGTCACCGCCCAGGCGGCCCAGGGCTCCAATTACGCCTATGTGACCGAACCGTCGCTCGCGCTCGCCGAGGAGATTCTGCGCGTCTCGCCGGCCAGCGAACGTTTACGCTTCTGCGCCTCGGGCACCGAGGCCACGATGTACTGCCAGCGGTTGGCGCGCGCGGTCACCGGCCGGCCCAAGATCCTCAAGTTCGAGGGCGCCTATCACGGCGCCAACGAGGTCGGGGTCACCAGCCTGTTCCCGGCCGACCCGCCGGATTTCCCCGCGCCCGATCCGACCAGCGGCGGCATCGCCCACATGGTCGCGCGCGACGTGCTGGTCGCCCCCTACAACGATCTCGAAACCACGCGCGCGATCATCGAGGCGCATCGTCACGAGATCGCCGGAGTCATCGTCGAGCCGCTGCAGCGCTGCACGCCGCCCGAGCCGGGTTTTCTAGAAGGCCTGCGCGAAGCGACCGAGGCCAACGGCGTGCTGCTGCTGTTCGACGAGGTGGTGACCGGCTTCCGCCTGGCTTATGGCGGCGCCCAGGAATACTACGGCGTGGTTCCGGACCTGGTCGCCTACGGCAAGGCGCTGGGCGGCGGCTATCCGATCGGCGCCTTCGGCGGCCGCCGGGACATTATGGACGTGGTCCGCGAGGACCGCCTGGGCGAGCCCGGCTACGTCTGGGTTGCATCGACCCTGGGCGGCAATCCGATCTCGACCGCCGCCGCCGGCGCCGCGCTCGCGGTGTTTCGCCAGCCCGGCACCTACCAGCGCCTGCACGGCCTGGGCGCGTACCTGCGCGCGGGTCTGCGCGATCGCCTGCGCGAACGCCAGGTGATCGCCCAGGTGATCGGCGACGGGCCCCTGGCCCAGGTGGTATTCTCGGCCGAACCGGTGCGCGACTACCGCTCGACCCAAAAGGGCGATAGCGCCAAGGGCCGGGCGTTGATGCTGGGGCTGTTCGCGCGCGGCGTCTTCCTCAATCCCATGGGCACCAAGCTCTACCTCTCGCTCGCCCACGATGAGGGGGTTTGTGACGAGCTCTTGGCGCGCTTCGATGATGCGCTGGCGGAGATCGTGTGAGCGAACCGCCAAGCGACAACCAAAAAACGGGGAACCAGCAATGAAATATCGCGAATTCGGACGCACAGGGCTCGAGGTCTCGGAGCTGGTGTTCGGCGGCGGCGCGGTCGGCGGCCTCCTGGTGAACGCCGACGACGACACCAAGCTCGAAGCGTTGCGCCGGGCGCTGGCCGGCGGCATCAACTGGATCGACACCGCGCCGCGCTACGGCCAGGGCCGCTCGGAGACCGCGCTGGGCTGGCTGCTCGGCGAGGTCGAGGAGACGCCCTACCTCTCGACCAAGGTGCGGATCGACATTGGCGATTTGTCCGACCTGTCCGGCCAAATCGAACGCAGCCTGACCGAGAGCTTCGGGCGCCTGAAGCGGGATTCGGTCGACCTGGTGCAGCTTCACAACCCGATTCACGCCGAAACCGGCGGCGGCGCCGCGATCGCTTCCGGCAGCGCCCTCGGCATCGACGCGGTGCTCGGCAAGGACGGGGTCGCCGCGGGGCTCGAGCGGTTGCGCGACCAGGGCCTGACCCGCTTCATCGGCCTGACCGCGCTCGGCGAGGCCGGGCCGATCTGCGAGGCGATCCGGAGCGGGCGTTTCGATTCGGCCCAGGTCTATCACAACCTGATCAACCCGACCGCGGCCCACGCCATGCCGGAAGGATTCTCGGGGCAAGACTTCGCCGGCGTGATCGCCGCCTGCAAGGCGGTCGGCGCCGCGGTCATGAACATCCGCATCTTCGCCGCCGGCATCTTGGCGACCGACACGCGCCATGGCCGCGAGTCGGCGCTCACCCTGGGCAGCGACATAGAGATCGAGGAGAAACGCACCCAGGCGGTTTTCGAGGCCTTGGGCGACAGCTACGGCAGCCGCGCCCAGACCGCGCTACGTTTCGGCCTCGCCAATCCGGACGTCGCCTGCGTGGTTTTCGGCCTGGCCGAGCTTACGCACCTGGACGACGCCCTGGCCGCGGCCGAGATGGGCCCGCTGCCCCAGGAGGCGCTGGACCAACTCAAAACCGTCCACACCGCCGTATTCGGGCGCCTGTAGGGGCGAACATTCGATCGTGGCCGGGACAATGGCATGACTTGGTGGCTGGTGATCGGCGCGGTCGTTATCGCGGCGCTCATGTACGGCTATTGGGATCACGGCAAGCAGAGTTGCCACCTGGCCAAGCTGTTCGCGGTCCTCGCCGCCAAGCATCGGGGCCAGGTGAAAAAGGCCGGTTTTCTGGCGTTGCCGCAGCTTCGGTTCGAGCGCGACGGCCGGCGCATCCTGGTCGGCGCTCTGGCCACCAGCGGCCAAGTCGCCGCGGGCAGTTCGGGCTACAGCGGGCCTTTCACCTTCGTGGATCTGGAACTACCCTTCGACAGTGGGCAGAAGATTCGCGCCGAACGCGCCACCGGCCTCGACCACCACGCCGGCCGGATCGTCGAATCGGTGGTGCCCGGCCGATATCCGAAAACCGGGCACGCGGCGTTCGACGACGCCTTTCGTATCGCCGGAAGTGACCCGGCCTTCGCGATCCGGCTGTTCGGGCCGGAGCTGCGGGAGCGGTTGCTAGCCTCGCGATTGCCCCGCCTACGAGTCCGGGTCGTGGGCTCAAAAGTCGGCGTTCATAGTGACGGAATCGCAAGCACGCAGAGCGACCTCGAGGAAATGATCGAGATCGCCGCTGGCCTGGCCGAAAACTGCTTGGCGACCCCTTGAGCGAGCCCTGCCGCCGGGCGGACCCCGAGTGTTCGAGGCCCGCCCGGGCGTATTAGGTATCAGCGGGCGGTTAGGCGAACCACCAGCGCTCGACTGCCCGGAAGCCGTCGAGGCTCCAGTTGCCGCCCATCTCCTCGTGCGCGACCTTGGTGGAGAGGGCCATCACATAGTTGTTGAACATCGGCACCACGGTCCCGCCTTCGTCGCGGACGATGGTCTGCATTTCGACGTACATGGCGCGCCGCTTGTCCTGGTCGAGCTCGGCGCGCGCTTCGATCAGGAGCTTGTTGAAGCGATCGTGATTCAAACGGGTGTCGTTCCAAGGGACGCCCGCGGCGTAGGCGGTCGAGAACATCCAGTCCTCGGTGGGCCGCCCGCCCCAGTAAACCGCGGACCAGGGCTTCTTCAGCCAGACGTTGGACCAATAGCCGTCGTTGGGCTCGCGCACGACGTTGATCTCGATGCCCGCTTTGGCCGCGTGCTCCTTGTACAGCACCGCCGCGTCGACCGCCCCGGCGAAGGCGGCGTCGGCCGCACTGAGGTCCACCTTCAGGTTGCTCATGCCGGCTTTTTTCAGATGGAACTTAGCCTTGTCGATATCGTATTCGCGCTGGGGCAGCTCGTCCGCGTGGAAGCGGTTGGAGCGCCCGATCGGGTGGTCGTTGCCAACCACGCCGTGACCGCGCAGGACGGTCTGCAGCATCGCCTTGCGGTCGAGCGAGTACTTCAGCGCCAGACGCACGTCGTTGTTGTCGAAGGGGGGCGTATCGGTGTGCATGGCGAAGGTGTAATGCGCCGTGCCGCTGGTCTCGACGATCTTGACCCCGGGCTTGCGGCCCAGAAGGTGGGCGGTCTTGATGTCGACCCGGTCCATGGCGTCGATCTCGCCGGTCGAGAGCGCGTTGGTGCGCGCCGCGACGTCGACGATGGACAGCAACTCGGCCTCGTCGAAATGGGCCCGGGTGTTATCCCAATAGTTCGGGAATCGCTTGAGCGACGTGCGCACCCCCGGATCGAAGCTTTCAACCGTATAGCTGCCGGCCCCGATTCCGGACTTGGCATCGACCGCGCCGTCCTTGGAAGGCATGATCGGAAGGTGATAGTCGCTGACGATGAAGGGGAAATCGGCATTGCCGGACTTCATAATGAAGACCACGGTATTCTTGCCCTCGGCCTTGATCTCCTTGATCGGTTCGACGATCGGCTTGGCCGCCGATTTCGATTCCTCGCCGCGATGGTGGTTGAAGGAGGCGATAACGTCTTCGGCTTCCACGGTCTTGCCGTTGTGGAATTCGACCCCCTTTCGAAGGTTGAAACGCCATTCGACGGCGTCCGGCGACGCCTCCCAGGACTCGGCGAGTTCGGGCGCTAGATCACCGTTGTTTTGGACCACGGTGAGCTTGTTCTGGCTCGATCCGCCGACCACCTGGACATAGAGGTTCTCCCAGGTCGCTGGGTCCAGCGTGTCGGTGGTCGAGCCGTGGCCGATGCCGAGGCGCAGCTTGCCGCCCTTCTTGGGCGTCGCGGCCTGGACCGTGCCGGCCAATAGCGATTGGGCCGCGACCGCCGAGATACCTAGCGCCGTTGCCCCTTTAAGGAAATCGCGGCGCCCGATGCGGCCGGCGATGAGTTGCCGGCGCAGAGAATCCACATTTTTCGACATGTCAGCCTCCTGTCCTGTTGTTGGTTCCGTTGTCTCGGACCTAAGTCGAGGCTAACACGGCTATACAAATGTTATGAAGGATAATTTGGCCAAGCGTTTGGCTGGCCGGGCGGCTGGCTGGCCGCGCTATTCGGGCACCACCCGGCCCGGATTCATGACGTTATCCGGGTCGAGCGCCCGCTTGACTCTGCGCATGAGGTCGATTTCGACCTCGGACTTGGTGCGCAGGTTGGCCGCGAGGTTGAGCCGGCCGATACCGTGTTCGGCGCTGATCGAGCCGTTCAAGTCCACCACCACTTGGTAGACCGCTTGCCGCAACTCGTCCCAGCGGGCGAGAAACTCCCGGGTATCGGCACCTTCGGGCTGGCTCAAGTTGAGGTGGATGTTGCCGTCGCCGATGTGGCCGAAGGCGAGCGGCCGGATGCCCGGGACCAGCGCCTCGGCGGCCGCGCTCGCGCGCGCCACGAAGTCCACGATCCCCGAAATCGGCACCGCGATGTCGTGTTTGATCGAACCGCCCTCGAACTTCTGCGCCTCCACCAGGCCCTCGCGGATGCGCCACAAGGCCTGGGCTTGGGCCTCGCTGGCGGCGAGCGTCGCGTCGACCACCAAGCCGGCGTCAAGGCCCTCGGCCAGCACCGCCTCCAACGCCGCTTTCGGACCTGCGTTCTCGGCGCTGGCCCAGAGCTCCGCCAGCACGTACCAGTCGTGGCGCGCACCGAGCGGATCCGCGATGTTCGGGACGTGGCGAAGCGCGAAGTCGAGGCCGAGCCGCGGGATCAGCTCGAAGCTGGTCACCGCATCGCCGCTGCCCGCGCGCAAGCGGCCCAGCAGCGCGACCGCGGCGGCCACGTCGGGTACCGCGATGAAGGCGGTCGCGGTCGCCCGCGGCCGCGGATAGAGCCGCAACACCGCCGCGGTGATCACGCCCAGCGTGCCCTCGGCGCCGATGAACAGCTGCTTGAGATCGTAGCCGGTGTTATCCTTGCGCAGGCCCCTTAGGCCGTCCCACACGCGGCCGTCCGGCAGCACCACCTCGAGGCCGAGCACCAGTTCGCGCGCGTTGCCGTAACGCAGCACCTGGATGCCGCCGGCGTTGGTCGAGAGGTTGCCGCCGATCATGCAGGAACCTTCGGCGCCCAGGCTGAGCGGGAACAGGCGGTCGGCCTTGGCCGCCGCCGCCTGCAGGTTCTGCAGGATGCAGCCGGCTTCGACGGTCATGGTGTCGTTGACCGGGTCGAGTTCTCGGATGCGGTTCATGCGCGCGAGGCTGAGCACGATGGCGCGGCCGTCCTCGTCCGGGATGCCGCCGCCGACCAGGCCGGTGTTGCCGCCCTGGGGCACCATGGGCACCCGCGCTTCGGCGCAGAGCCGCACCACCCCGGCGACTTCCTCTGTGTTCGCCGGCTTGACCACCGCCCGCGCGCGCCCCCGGTAGCGCTCGCGCCGGTCGAGCAGGTGGGGCGCCATCGCCTCGGCCTCGGCGATCAGACCCTTGGAACCGACCACGGCTTCGAGGCGGGCGATCAGGTCGGACGAGGAATCCGCTTTGGGGTGCATTTCGGACATGGATTCAATTTAAAGCGCGCACAGGGTCATGGCCAGGCGCGTGGATTAGCTGTCCCGCGGCGCGGCGGCGCGGCGCAGGCGGTCGTTGATCGCCGCGCCCAGGCCGGCGTCGGGGATCGGCATCACCGCGATCGCGGCAAATTCGGGCCGATCGAGTTCGTGGAGCGCGGCGAACAGCCGGGCCGCGGCCTCGGTGGCATCGCCGGCTTCGCTCAGGTTGACGGTCGCGGCGGCGCCCGCGAGCGGCACCGGTCCGAAGGCGAGCAGGGCTTCCTCGGGACCGGCCGCGGCCGCGTCGAGGCGCAGCGGGCGCGTCGGGGCGTAGTGGCTGCTCAACATGCCGGGTGACTTGATCTCCGAATCCGCGTCCGCCTGGACGATGGGCCCGACCAAGGCTTCGAGTGCCGCCGCCGCGACGCCGCCGGGGCGCAGCATCACCGGGTCCGCGCCGCTCAGATCGAGCACCGTCGACTCCAATCCGACCGGACAGGGGCCGCCGTCGAGGATCAGCGGCACCGCGCCGCCGAACGCCGCGGCGACGTGGTCCGCGGTGGTCGGGCTGAGGGCGCCGGAGGGATTGGCGCTGGGCGCGGCCAGGGGGCGCCCGGTCGCCGCCAGCAGCCCATGCCCCACGGGATGGTCCGGGACCCGCACGGCGAGAGTTTCGAGCCCGGCGCTGCACAACAGCGAGACGCGGCAAGCGGCGGCGCGCGGCAGCACCAGGGACAATGGGCCCGGCCAGAATCGTGCCGCCACGGCCCGCGCGCGATCGTCGAACACGACCTCGGCGGCCGCCTCGCCGGTATCGGCGAAATGCACGATCAACGGATTGAAACGCGGCCGGCCCTTGGCTTCGAAAATCGCCGCCACGGCGCGGTCGCTGGTGGCGTCGGCGCCCAGTCCGTAAACCGTCTCGGTCGGGAACGCGACCAGCCCGCCACCGCGCAAGATTCGCGCGGCCTCGGTATAGGCCGCCGCGTTGGGTTTGCGGATGCGGGGGTCGGTCGTGGTCATGTCACCGCTGCGTGGCCTCGTGGCGGCGCAGTTTAATCACGGCTGCGTATGACGCCAGCATCGCGACAACAAATTCTGAAAATATGTCTGGGGTCCAAACGGTGCCAGGGGCCCCGTCGACGGCGGCCCCTGGACTTGTTTTTGCTCTCTCTCGGAAGGTCCGATCCCATCCGCGGTCATGAGATCCACCTCGAGTCACCGCATTAGAACTGCGGCGGCTATATCGTCGCCGGTTAGACCGACCACGTACGAATATCTTGCGCCGACGCATTTTTACGGTCAAGCGGGAAGCGTCGAAAACGGTCCAAAAAGCACGAATCTTACCCGGCCCGGGCGCCGTGTTCGGGGGTAAAACGGAAACGTCTAATCGAGATTCGCCGCCGCGAGGAAAA
>CAXMQD010000337.1:0-2391 GCA_964194965.1 uncultured Acidimicrobiia bacterium
GAGTGTCAGGTATCCATCCTCATTGGCATCAACCATTCCGAAGAGTGAGACCCTCTTCAATCTGAAATCCAGGCGGTCGAAACGGCCGTCGCCATCCTGATCGATCCTGGCGAACCGTCGTTTCGCTTCGGCCAAGGGGTCCGCCGCCGGCACCGCCGCCGCGGCCGTCGTTTCCGTGGTTGCGGGTGGCGCCGGGGTGGCGGTCGGTGCCTTTGGCGCCTGAACCGCGGTCCGTGTTTCCGTTGGAGAACCGATCGCAGCCCCTCGCTGTCGCTCGGATTCGGCTTGCAGCCGGTCCAGCGCGGCTTCCGCCATCTCTTGGTCCTGCGTCAAGCGCGACAGCTCCGAACTGCTCGCCGCAACACGGTCGGCCAAGGCGCCGAGTTCCGTCTTGCCGGAATCGAGGTCTTGGCTCAGCGTTTCCATTTCGCGCTTCTTCGCCTCGATTTCCTCGACCAGAGCCGCCACCTCGGTTCGCTTCGCCGCCACGCTTTTGTCGATTTCGTCCAAGCTGCTCGCGGCACCTTGCGTCAGCACCAGCCGGCTCTGGGTGTCGGTGAGTTGTTCCGAAGCCTTGGTAAGCTCGATCTTGGCCGCGGTTATTCGGTCCTCGAGATCGCTCGATTCGCGCATGCTCAGGAATGCCGCAACCCATCCGGCCACGGCAGCAATGGCGAAGAATCCCAGCAAGATTTTCTGCATCATGGGTTCCCTTCTAAGAACCTAGTTTTTCACCTGAATAGTACTACGACGGCGATCGATCAGGTTTTCTCCGCCTTATTGATTTCTGTGACATCGAACAACTTGCGAATTGCCCCGAACACGAAGGCGGTGCTGACCCCGAACAGAATGATACCGTTCGCCGCCTCGAAGCCGCTTAGCAACTGCCAACGCGCGTGAAGCGTGATGTCACCGTAGCCCAGGGTCGTGAAAGTGACGGTCGAAAAATAAAGCGCGCGCTCAAAACTCTCGAACTCCCCTAGCCAAAAATAGAGAACCGCCCAAAGCCAGATCTCGACAGTATGAATGAGAAATATCATGACTATTGTGATCACGAGAATTCTCGTCAAGGCGATGTAACTTGGATTATCCGAGAACCGTGATCCTAAGGTTCTAAAAATCGCGATCAATCCGATGATTCCGACAGTGTGAATCACCACGGTGAGCGCGACCATGGCCGATCCGATATATAACTGCCAACCGAACATGGCTGCGTCACTCCATCGTCTCCATCGAGGCGGCTAGGATCGGCATCCGGACACAGGGATTAGCCGGTACGAAATAGCCGGCATGTTTACCATCATCGGAGCCGCCTAAGCCTTCTCCTCTTTCAGGCCATACACGGTCGCGTATAACACCGGCACCAGAACCATCGTCAATACGGTTCCGAACGTCAGCCCGGCCATCACGGTTACCGCCAAGCCAACCCAAAATACGTCCTGCAGCAAGGGGGCGACACCTAGAACCGTGGTGGCCGCCGCCAACACGACGGGGCGCAAGCGGGACATCGCCGCCTCCAACACAGAGGTATAGCGGTTCTTTCCATCCGCGAGGTTGATGTTGATCTCGTCCAGAAGGACAATCGCGTTCTTGATCATCATGCCAGCCAGGCTCATGGCTCCGAGCAAGGCGAGAAAGCCGAACGGAGAATTGAATACCAGAAGCCCGGAAGTGATGCCGATAAACGCGAAGGGCAGCGTCAAGATGATGACCAGGAGTGGGCGATAGGCGTTGAACAGCATGACAATGATTAGGACAACGATCGCCATCGCCGGCACGACGCCAGGGACAAGTGACACCTGTGAATCGCGCGAGCTTTCAAATTCCCCGCCCCATTCCAAATGGTACCCGGGTGGAAATTCGATTGCCTCGACCTGCTCGACGAGACTTGCCCTTAACGTCGGAAGCGTGACCCCGGGAATGGGGTTTGCCTGCACCTTGATGGTACGGCGGCGATCGCGGCGCCAGATCAGCGGATTCTCCCACTGCGGGGCAGCTCCATCCGTGACCTGCGACAAGGGTACCGAATCGGTCGACAAAGCAGACCGCACCTGAATGACATCCAGCCCGCCGACGTTGCGCCGTTCTTCCTCGACATGGCGCATGACGATGGGAAGCAGGTCGTCCCCTTCGCGGTAAAGGCCGATCACGAGACCGTCGAAGGCCCGTTTCGTGGCGTTGGCGACATCCTCGCGCGTGATCGCCGCCCAACGTCCTTGCTCCTGATTGTATGCGGGAACGATTTTTTGCACTTGTTGACGCCAGTCTGTGCGTACGAACCCCGCGAGCGGGTTTGTTTCCAGTGTGTTCTTCACTTCGCTTGCGAGCGTACGCAACGTCGTGCCGTCGGCGTCTCCCGGGCCGATGATACGGACGTCGAACTTCCAGGTC
>CAXMQD010000338.1:0-7042 GCA_964194965.1 uncultured Acidimicrobiia bacterium
AACCGAAATCCTTGTCGCGGAGCTTGGTCAGCGCCGAGCCGCCGTCGATCGCTTCGTCGACGTTGGTGAATCCGATCTGCTTGAGCAGATTTCGGATAATCCTGATCATGGTCTTGTAATCGTCCACGATCAAAATCGACAGGTTCTTGTCGACGTCAGCCATTTGGCTACTCCTCATTTCCCGGGTGGCCGGAAATCACCCCCAGCCGCCATCAATAATCCGGCATGAAGATTAACCAAACGCGGTTAATACAGGGTAAAACCGCAAAGATGTTGGGCCATCTCCGCGGCGCCTGGGCGGCTTATACGCAAGCTCGGGGTCGGGTGCGCTGACCCAAAAAAAAAGGGGCCGGGCCCGGACGGCCCAACCCCCAAATTCATCCTCGTCGACTATTCGGCCACGAATGGGCCCTGGGGCTCAGTCGCCTCGGTGGGTCCGCTCCATTCGCTCGTGGTGCTCCTGCGCTTCGATGGAAAGCGTCGCGATCGGCCGCGCTTCCAGGCGCTGAAGGCTGATCGGCTCCATGGATTCCTCGCAGTAACCGTAGGAGCCATCGTCCAGGCGGCTCAAGGCGGCGTCTATCTTGGAAATTAGCTTGCGCTCCCGATCCCGGGTCCGCAGCATCAAAGAGCGGTCGGTCTCGGCGGAGGCGCGATCGGCGATATCCGCCTCATGCAGGGATTCGGTCTGAAGGTCCTGTATGGTCTCATCCGAATCGCGCTGCAGCTCTTCTTTCCAACCCTGCAGCTTGCGTCGAAAATACTCACTCATGACGGGATTCATGAACTTCTCGGCTTCCTTGGGGCGATAACTCCTAGGAACCGATGCCTTTTTCTTTTTTTTCTGCGCCATTTCCACCCTACATGCGAGGTCCGAAATTCGCCGGGGAGTATATGAAATTTGTTCGCCCGTTCAAGTGAAGAAAATTAGCCGGGCATATTCACATTTGTTTGAATCATAGGGGAAAACCTCGGATTGGCGGATTTCCGGGATTACCGGCCCAGCTTGGCCTGCTCCACCGCGGCCGGTGGTGCCGCCCGCCGGCCACCAGGGATTCGGCGAATGCACCCGGTTTGGCCGAGCCGATTCGCTCGCGGCATCTGGAGGCGGGCACTCCGGTAGTGGAAAGCCGATCGATGTTCATTGTCGGTCCGTAGAACCTCCGGTTGCGCGGCAATCTGGACTCGCGTCGTTAATATGGCGTTAAGCCGGAGCGCGGCGGCTGACTATTTTTGCAGTCCCGCGCTGGTTCGAAATTGGCCAAAGTGCGGCCCGCGCCTCAATCTTTCCAATTGGAACGGCTAAGCGCGCAGGGCCCGTTGCCCGAAGCCAATGTCCGGCGCGTCTTATAGGACCGGCCGGGTTTCGAGCTCCCGCTTCGAACCTGGCGGGACCCCCCTGTCCCCACGGCACCCGTGTCGAACCCTTTATTAGCTTCCGATAATTTCACTTAACCATTGAAATTAATGGTTTTTCAACAGCGGTCCCGTAGTCTCTGGGTCGCTGCAACGAGAAAATTTGAATAAGGAGGAGTGCTGTCGATGGGTTCAGAAAGCCCAAGTGGGCCCAAGACGGTGATCGGGCCGGCAGGAGAGCCGCTGTCCATCAACGATCTGCCGCCGCCGGAGACGCGACGTTGGGTCATCCGGCGTAAGGCCGAGGTGGTGACGGCTGTACGTAACGGTCTTATCAGCCTCGAAGATGCCTGTAATCGCTACAAGCTGTCGGCGGAGGAATTCCTCTCCTGGCAACGCTTGATCGATCAGCACGGCATGCGCGGCCTGCGCACCACACGCCTGCAACAGTACCGCCGGGACGGCGACCAGCCCGCCCTGAGCGATTCCGGTATCCTGGCGCCGAAGCCCTAGAGCTGAAGACGGCGCGAGCCCCCTCGCGCCCGGCATCCCCAAATCACATTCCACCAAGCATCCCGGCGCGGCAACGTGCCGGAGACGCGAGTCAGCGGCCGCAACTCAGGCGCTGTGAAGAATAACTTCGGCGAACAAAGTCCCTTGAGCGGCATAGCGGACAGGCGGCATCACCGGTGGGGTGCGGCCCTTTACCGTCCGGTCGGTTCGCCCAGCGCGTTGAGGACCCGGCCGAGCCAGGCCTTAGTCGGCTAGATCCCGGGCTCGACGGCAATGCCCTCGGCCTTGCCGGCAAGGCCGGCGACCTGGATCGTCATGCCGAGTACGCCGGTGGCCCGGACGTAAAGCTGATAATCGGAGAGTTGATCGAGCGCATCGACGAGCGACCGAACGGCTCTGGTCAAGCCCACGCTCCCCTTCCAATAATTCCGGTTTCCCGCCCCAATTCGGGCAAAGCACGAGCCTCACCAATTTAAGGTTCGGTAAAATAAAGACAAATCAAGCTTGCGGCGCTAATGATTTGTTAATAAAAGTTCCGCAAAATGGTTAATGACAGAAACAACCATTCCATAAAACCTATCGGGAATTGACCCATGAGAGTGCTTCTAGTTGAGGATGATCCAGCAACCGCCCAAGGCATCGAAATGATGCTGCGGTCCGAAAGTTATGTCTGTGACGTCACGGACTTGGGCGAGGACGGGCTCGAGATCGGAAAGCTTTACGACTACGACATCATTGTCCTCGACTTAATGCTGCCCGACATGGACGGCTACGAGGTGTTACGCAGGCTGCGCGCCGCGCGCGTCAAAACGCCGATACTCATCCTTTCCGGCCTCAACGGCCTGGATGACAAGATCAAGGGCCTTGGCGTGGGCGCGGACGACTACCTGACCAAGCCATTCGACAAGCGCGAATTGGTCGCCCGGATCCAAGCCATCGTTCGGCGCTCCAAAGGGCACTCGGATTCGGTCATCAAGACCGGCAAGCTAACCGTCAACCTCGATACCCGCACGGTCGAGATCGAGGGCCAGCCTTTGCATTTGACCGGCAAGGAATACGGCATCCTGGAACTCTTGTCGCTGCGCAAGGGCACCACGCTGACCAAGGAGATGTTCCTGAATCATCTTTACGGCGGCATGGACGAGCCGGAATTGAAAATCATCGACGTCTTCGTCTGCAAGCTGCGCAAGAAGCTGACCGCGGCGACCGGCGGCAACAACTACATCGAGACGGTCTGGGGCCGCGGCTACGTATTGCGCGACCCGACACCGGTCGAAGACGCCGCGCCCGAGCCGCAGCAAGTCGCCGCCAGCGGCTAGGCGGAGCACACTACCGAAGACACACTGCTCATTCGAATATCCGATACCAAGACCGGCGCACCCCCAAAGGGATGCGCCGGTTTTTTATTCATTGCTGGGTGGATCGCGCGCTGACCTTGCATGATCTGGCACCGGTCGGTCTCCCCCACCACGGTCTCGGCGTCGCCTAGATAGAGGAAACCATCGGGCGCCAGCATATTGGCCATGCCCTCCAGCACGCGGATCTTGGCCGGCGTGTCGAAATCAGCCGAACACCCACCCGCGGCCGCGACCGCTTGCGATCTCTTGCAGCCGTCCGAGCCAATGCTTGTCAGAACGATCGCCAACAGCCGCGAGCCGTAGCGCGGGACCAGGCTGCCCAACATGGGATCGACCGCCGGCCGGCAGTAATTTTCGGGCTCGTTCCGCGTCAAACGCAGAACGTTGCCGCTTTCACCCTTTGCCCCAGTCAAGTGAAAGCCGCCGGGCGCGAGGTAGATGCGGCCGGGCCGTCGCCGCGGGCCCAGCGGTCGCCGGCCGGGGTCCCCGTCCCCGACCGCCGCGGCAAGCCCCGGCGATCGCCTTGACCTTCTCCGTCAACTCGATCTTGAAGGAATCTGCGGCGTGAATCTCGCTGGTGGAACTCGGTTTCGGCACGTAGTCCGCCGCGCCCAGGGACAGGGCGCGCAGGCTGACTTCCGCGTTCTTGCGGGTCGGCACCGAGGCCATGAGGACCTGTATGCCCGGCTTCTTCCGCAAGATTAGTGGCAACGCCGTCATGCCATCCATGACAGGCATCTCGAAATCGAGCACGACGACCTCGACGCCGGTCCGGTCGAGACTGTCGATCGCCATCTGGCCGTTGCTAACCGAGGCGACGACGGATATCTCCGGGTCCGCCTCCAGGAACCGCGTCAGCAGCCCCCGGATTACCGCCGAATCGTCGACAACCATTACCCGGTACGGTTCCGTCATCACCCTGCCCGAATCTGTTCTAGCCGTTTCCACCGATCGTTTACCGCGCCGGCCCTAGAGGAGGCCGACCTGGATGAACTTCGACTCGATGATCTCGCTATCGAAGGGCTTCATGATGTACTCAGTGGCGCCGGCTCGAATGGCCTCTTGAATGTGAGTCATGTCGTTCTTGGTGGTGCAGAAAACGACGACCGGTTGGTCGACGTCATCCAGGGCGCGTAATTCCTGAAGAAACTCGAGGCCGTTTTTGACCGGCATGTTCCAGTCGAGCAGAACGGCGGTCGGCATCTCCGCCATGCAGGCGTCGAGCGCTTGTTGACCATCTTCGGCCTCGGCGATCTCGAAGTTCAGGCCTTCAAGAATCTTGCGTGCGACCATGCGCACGATTTTCGAGTCATCAACGATCAGACAGGTCTTCATTGTCGGCCTCCGGAGCGTTTCTCGTTGGCGGCCCAACGGCCGGCTCGGTAAGAAATTCGGCCGTCGGGTCATCCACGACGGCAAACCCTTCAAAGAATGCACGCCAATCGCGGGCTCGGATGGACTCCCCGGCATCATTAACCAATCCGAATATCTCGGCCCTGACAGTGACGAATAGAGGTTAAAAACCCCCTACTCCGGCTAGATCGGAACGCTTCATTCGAATAAAATCATGAAAAGAAAACAAAAACTTAACGCTGTGAACTCCGTTCGTGGCATCTTCCTGGGCAGCAATCTCAATCGAGGCCTCCCGGCACCGACGCCGGGACTGTTGACCAAGGACCGCAATGGGTAATACCAAAGGTCCTTGATATTACCGACCGCCAGTATCGTGACCGCACCGTGACCGAAGCCACGCGACAACAGAACCCGACCGGTCCCTTCCCGGTTCCGCCGGCGCGCCCATGGACTCGCCGCGGCCGTGGCCGCGGCGCGTTGACCTGGACCGCCCTGGCGATCGCGGGACTTTTCGCGGTTCCGGTGCTCAGCGTGCTGGTCAACGTCTTCGTCCCCGGTAGCGGCACTTGGCGGCACTTGGCGGACACCGTGTTGAGCAGCTACGTGGCCAACACCATGTGGCTGGTGCTGGGGGTCGGATTCGGGGTCGTCCTCGGCGGCGTGGGGACCGCGTGGTTGGTGACCATGTACCGCTTTCCCGGCCGCAAGATCTTCGAGTGGGCGCTGATCCTTCCCTTGGCGGTTCCGGCCTATGTCATGGCTTACGCCTATACCGACCTGCTGCAGTTCGCCGGGCCGGTGCAGAGCTTGCTGCGCGAGGCGGCCGGGTGGGGCGCGCGCGACTACTGGTTCCCGGAAGTCCGCTCGCTTGGCGGCGCCATCGTGATGCTGACCCTGGTGCTGTACCCTTACGTCTATTTGTTGGCGCGTGCGGCCTTTCTGGAGCAGTCGGTCTGCGCGCTCGAAGTCAGCCGGACCCTTGGTTGCGGTCCTTGGGGCAGTTTCTTCCGCGTCGCTTTGCCGCTGGCACGGCCCGCTATTGTGGGCGGCACCTCGCTCGCACTGATGGAGACAGTGGCCGATTTCGGGACGGTATCCTTCTTCGGCGTACAGACCTTCACCACCGGTATCGTGCGCACTTGGTTTTCGCTCGGCGACCGGGTCGCCGCCGCGCAGCTCTCCGCCGCCTTGCTCTGCGTCGTGCTGGCGGTGCTGCTGGCGGAACGCTGGAGCCGCGGACCGGCGCGCTATTACCACACCTCGGGCCGCTACCGGCACCTCCCCCGCCACGCGCTCGCCGGCTGGCGGGCGGGCCTGGTTTTCGGGTTTTGTCTGCTTCCGGTGGTTCTTGGATTCCTGCTGCCCGGCGCGATCCTGCTCGACATGTCGATCGAGGCCGGCGACGCCCAGTTCGGGCCACGCTTCCTGCGCCTGGCGTTCAACAGTTTCACCCTGGCGGCGGTGACCGCCGCGATCGCCGTCCTCATCGCCGTGATCATGGCTTACGGCGTGCGCCTCGACCCAGGCCGGATAACCTTCGCGGCCAACCGGATCGCGGCCATGGGCTATGCGGTGCCCGGCACCGTGATCGCGGTCGGCGTGCTGATCCCCTTCGCGATTTTCGACAACGCGGTCGACGGCTGGATGCGCGCCCGTTTCGGAATTTCCACGGGATTGCTGCTGACCGGCACCATCGCCGCCCTGGTGTTCGCTTACCTGGTGCGCTTCCTGGCGATCTCTCTGAACACCGTGGAGGCCAGCCTGGGCAAGATCGGGCCGTCCATGGATGATGCCGCGCGCAGCCTCGGCGCGGGTGCGGGCGGCGCCTTGCTGCGGGTCCATGCGCCGATCATGTGGGGCAGTCTATTGACCGCCGGACTCCTGGTTTTCGTCGACGTCATGAAAGAGTTGCCGGCGACCTTGATCATGCGGCCGTTCAATTTCGACACTTTGGCGGTGCAGGCTTACCAACTGGCCTCCGACGAGCGCTTGACCGAGGCGTCCACCGCCTCCCTGACCATCGTCGCGGTCGGGGTGCTGCCGCTGATCCTGCTCAGCCGCACCATCGCCCGCACCCGCCCCGGCGCCCCGGGTTAAACCGAAGTCTCGTTGCTATAGGTCCAGAAGACCTAAATAATTGAAAAATATATGCCGATCCTGATTTCCCGTACTTAAACACGGCGGAAAACACGGGACAAAAAGAACCGCCGCTTGCCGCATGAGGCCAAGGCTAGACCAGCGGGCCGGGATCGACAAGTTCGCGCAGTCCTCATTGATATGGCGGGTTACCGGCCTGCCCATGTCGGCTTTAGAGCAAAGCAGAAGTCGATTTCGGGAGACTGAAGGTGTACTATACCGACCCCTATGGAAAACATTTGGGATACGAAGACGTCTTCATCAAATTCGACATGTGCCGTGCTCATTTTGAAAACGTTGGCCTTGGCGCCGATTTCGTGCAGCAA
>CAXMQD010000339.1:0-3602 GCA_964194965.1 uncultured Acidimicrobiia bacterium
CAACGGCCCCGGCGAGGCGCGCGAGACCGACATCGGCTTCACCGGCGGCGGCAACGGCACGCACCAGGTCTATATCAACGGCCTGCCCGATCACCGGCTCAAAGACCAGGACGTGGTCGACCACCTGGTCGAGCTGGTCGAGCGCAAGGCCGCGGAGATCGAGGCCGCCGAAGCCAATTCCGGCGCGGGAAGCCCGGACGTTCCCTTGCGGCCGGCCGCCGCAGCCTCTTAGCCGTTTCGGAGCCGGATATTGTCCGCCTTGCAGCCGGTTCGCGGCACTCGCGACATTATGCCCGAGGAGACTCGGCGTCAGCGCCGGGTCACCGATATCGCCTGCGAGTTGGCTGCGCGCTACGGCTACCTCGAAATGTCGACCCCGATCTTCGAGTTCACCGAGGTGTTCCGGCGGCCCTTGGGCGAAACCTCGGACGTGGTCTCCAAGGAGACTTACACCTTCACCGACCGTGGCGGTGAGGATCTCACCCTGCGGCCGGAGGCAACGGCCGCGGTCTGCCGGGCCTTCCTGTCCGCGGGCCTGACTCAGCAACTGCCGGTCAAGCTGTTTTGCCACGGGCCGATGTTCCGCTACGATCGCCCGCAGAAGGGGCGCTGGCGCCAGTTCCACCAGATCAACGTGGAATTAATCGGCGTTTCCGGACCTTCGGGTGACGTTGAGATCATTGCGCTCGCGGCGCACATTCTTGAGGAATTGGGCGTGCTCGGCCGGACCGCGCTGGAACTTAATTCCCTCGGCGATTCGGCCAGCCGTGCGGCCTACCGCGATGTCCTGGTCGAATTTTTCTCCGACCACCGGGACCAACTCTCGCCCGACAGCCAGGCGCGTCTGACCCGAAATCCCTTGCGTATTCTGGATTCCAAGGATCGAGGCGACCGGCGCGTCTGCGCGGATGCGCCACTTCTCGACCAATACTTGAATCAGCAGAGCGAGGATTTTTTCGAAAGTGTAAAGTCGGGGTTGGGTCTGCTGCACATCCCCTACCGGATCAACCCGCATCTGGTCCGTGGCCTCGATTACTATACGCATACCATTTTCGAATTTACGACCGAGGCGCTGGGCGCGCAAAGCAGCGTCTTGGGCGGCGGCCGCTACGATGGCTTGATTGAGCTTTTGGGCGGGCCGTCGACTCCCGGCGTCGGTTGGGCCGGCGGCATCGAGCGTCTGGCCATGTTGCTCGAAGAGACGCCGCCCCCGGCGCGGCCGATTGCAGTGGTTCCGATTGGGTCTGCGGGCGGTAAACGCGCACTGACTTTAACCCAAGAACTGCGCCGGGCCGGATTTTCGGTGGATCTCGGCATTCGCGGAAACCCGGGTAAGGACATGAAACGGGCCAACAAGCTCTCGGCCCGGGCCGCGATTATCTTGGGCGAGGACGAACTCGCGCAGAACGCCGCCACGGTTCGCAATCTCGAATCGGGCGAACAGGAGTTGGTACCCCTGGATGCGTTGAGCGAGTACCTCGCCAAGTTCCGGTAGCGCCGTGACCGCGTCCGCGCGCAGTCCGGCGAGCGGCCTCTGCCTGGTCGGCGTGAACCGGCGCGGCGCCGGCACCGAGCTGCGCGAACGCCTGTTCTCGGAGGCCTTCGACCCGGGCGGACTGCTCGCCCGTCTCGCCAGTGGCGCGGCGGCCGACGGTATAGCCGAAGCCATGGCGCTGGCGACCGGCGAGCGCCTGGAGGTCGCGGCCCTTGCCAACGATCCGGCAAGCGCGGTCGCGGTCGTGACCGCGGTGCTGGCCGAGGAAACCGGGACCCTGGCAGCCGATATCGGCGCCCAGAGCTTCCACTATCTCGGCGCGGAAGCGGCGCGCCACCTCTTCGCGGTTGCCGCCGCGCTCGACAGCCAGGGCCTCGGCGAGCCGCAGATCCTCGACCAGGTCAAGGAGGCGCACCGGCGCGCGGTGACCGCGGGCATCGCCGGTTCCGGACTGGCGGCGTTGCTTAGGGCCGCCGCCGCCGCCGCCGGCCGGGTGCGCGCCGAGACCGCACTCGCCGGACAGCCGGTCTCGATCGCGGCTTCGGCGCTCTTGGTGGCGCGCGACGTGCACGGCGCGCTGGATCGTCGCGGCGCGCTGCTGATCGGCCTCGGCGAGATGGGCGAGTTCATGGCCGCGGAGTTAATCGAGGCGGGCATCGGCAACCTGGTCGTGGCCCATCCCTCCGCGGCGCGGGCCGAGGCGGCGGCGCGGCGCCTAAACTGTCACTTCCGGCCCTGGGACGAACTCGCCGAGGCGCTGGCCGGTGCCGATATCGTGGTCACGGCCATGGGCACGGGAGCCTACACCGTGACCGCGCCCCAGGCCGAGGCGGCATTGAAACACCGCCGCCGCGAGGCGATATTCTTTGTCGATGCCGCGGTGCCGGGAGACGTGGACCCGGCGGTGGCGCCGCTCGATGGCGCCTACCTCTACGATCTTGAGGACCTGGAGCGGGTCGCACTCGAGGGCGCGTCGGGGGGCCAAGCGGACCGCGCGGCGGAAACCGCCACGGCGTGGCGCATTCTCGACGAGGAGCTGGCGGCGTTCCTGCGCGGCCCGACCCAAAGTGGCGAAGCGAGCCCTAGGGAAGCCCCCGGGGAAGCCCCCGACTCGGCAACGTTGCGCCAACGCTTCGAGGCGGCCCGCGCCGAGGTCTTGGCCGAAGGCCATGGGAGCGCCGAGGACGCCACCCGGCGCCTCGTCGAGCGGCTGCTGCGCGATCGGGAGAATGATTGAGTGAACCTGGACCAGAAATTGGACGGCGTGCTCGGCCGCTATCGGGAACTGAGCGACCAGGTGGCCAGCCATCCGAGTCCCGGCTCGTCCGAATACACCGGGATGCTCAAGGAATATTCAGACCTCACGCCCGTGGTCGAACGAATCTCCCAGCTGCGGGTGGCTCAGAGCGAGATCGGCGACCTGGCGGGACTGATCGCCGATGCCGCGACCGACGTGGAGATGCGCGAGCTCGCCGAAGCGGAATTTCAAGCGCTCAAGGAGGTTATCCCGCGCCTAGAGCGCCGGGTCATGATCCTGCTCTTGCCCAAGGACGAGGCCGACGCGCGCAACGCCATTCTCGAAGTGCGCGCCGGCACCGGCGGCGACGAGGCGGCGCTGTTCGGCGCCGATCTTTTCCGCATGTATCAGCGCTACGCGGAATCGCGCGGCTGGCGCTTCGAGGTGCTGAATTACTCCGAGACCGGGATCGGCGGCTGCAAGGAGGCGAGCGCCACGATCTCGGGCAAGGGCGTGTTCGCGCGGCTCAAGTTCGAATCCGGCGTGCACCGGGTGCAGCGCGTGCCGGTCACCGAATCGGGCGGCCGCATTCACACCTCGGCGGCCACGGTGGCGGTGCTGCCCGAGGCCGAGGAAGTCGACGTCGAGATCGAAGAGAAGGACCTGCGCATCGACAGATACCGCGCCCAGGGCGCCGGTGGCCAGCACGTCAACACCACCGACAGCGCAGTGCGCATTACGCACCTGCCGAGCGGCATGGTGGTGCAGTGCCAGGACGAGAAATCCCAACACAAGAATCGGGCCAAGGCCATGAAGGTGCTGCGCGCCCGGCTCTACGACTTCAAGCGCCAGCAACAGGACGCCGAGCTC
>CAXMQD010000340.1:0-2703 GCA_964194965.1 uncultured Acidimicrobiia bacterium
ATTCAAAGTAGAGTGTTCGGCGTGTTGCTGCTCCTGGTGGCGGCTTTCATGCTCCTGCGTCCCGGTTGACAAGTCAGCCGCTAGGCGCGGATATGCCAAAGGTCCTTGGTACGATACCTAAGGACCTTAGGTATTAGCCGCCGCCCGGTTGCGGCGGACTGTCCCAATGGGCTGGCCCAATGGGCCGGTCTCAACCTTTCGAACCCAGTGCCAAACCCGATGGTGAAAACGAACCGGAAAAACGCCTTGAATGATGCCTCCGCGGGCGGCAAGCGCTCCGCCATGCCCCCTGGAGAAGATCCGGGCAATGAGGTCCCGACGAGCGCCGGTGGTTTCGCCCCCGGTGGTTTAGCCCCTGGTGGTTTAGCTCTGGGCGCGGCGGCGATCGCGGCCGCGGTCAAGACCCTGCCCGGTACGCCGGGCGTCTACCGCATGCTCGACCGCAAGGGCGAGGCGCTCTATGTCGGCAAGGCCAAGAACCTCAAGAAACGCGTCACCACCTACGCCCAGGCCGACAGGCTGCCGCGCCGCTTGCAGCGCATGGTCGCCGCCACGGTCGGGATCGAAGTCATCACCACCCATACCGAAGTCGAGGCGTTGCTGCTCGAGAGCAACCTGATCAAGCGCTTCCTGCCGCGCTACAACGTGCTGCTGCGCGACGATAAGTCGTTCCCCTATATTCGGATCGCCGGCGATCACGACTATCCGGAGATCTCCAAACATCGCGGCGCCCGGACCCGTCCCGGGGACTACTACGGCCCCTTTGCTTCGGCGGGTGCAGTCAACCGCACGATCACCGCGCTGGAAAAAGCCTTCCTGCTGCGCTCCTGCTCGGATTCGGTGTTCGCGAGCCGGACCCGGCCCTGCCTGATGCACCAGATCAAGCGCTGCGCGGCGCCCTGCGTCGGGCGCGTCTCGAAACAGGGCTATGACGAATTGGTGGATCAGGCGCGCGATTTCCTGACCGGCCGCTCCCACGATATCCAGCAGCGCCTGGCGGCGAGCATGGAAGGCGCCTCCGGGCGGCTCGACTTTGAGACCGCGGCGGTCTACCGCGACCGCATACGGGCGCTGGCGCACATCCAGTCGCGCCAGGACATCAACCTGAGCGATTTGAACGACGCCGACGTCATCGCCGCCCACCGCCAGGCCGGCCAGACTTGCATCCAGGTGTTTTTCTTCCGCGCCGGGCGCAACTACGGCAACCGCGCCTACTATCCCTCGCACGACAAGGAGCTCGGCCCCGAGGCCGTGCTCGCCGCCTTTATCGTTCAGTTTTACGAGAACAAACCGGTGCCGGCCACGATCCTGGTCAGCCACCAACCCGAAGACGCCGCGCTGATCGCGGACGCGCTCACCTACCACGCCGGCCACAAGGTCGGGATCGCGGCACCCAAGCGGGGCGCGAAGCACAAGCTGGTCGCCCACGCCCGGGCCAACGCCCGCGACGCCCTGGTGCGGCGCCTGGCCGAGAGCAGCGCCCAGCGCGCCCTGCTCGAGGGCCTGGCCGAATGCCTCGGCCTGGAGGCCGCGCCCGAGCGCATCGAAATTTACGACAACAGCCACCTCCGCGGCACCAACCCCTATGGCGCCATGGTCGTCGCCGGACCCCAGGGCCCGGTCAAGAGCGCCTACCGCAAGTTCCGCATCAAGGGCGCGGCAGACAAGGACAACCCAAAGGGCGGCGCAAAGGGCGGCGCAGAGGGCGGCGCAGAGGGCGGCGCAGAGGGCGGCGCAGAGGGCACCAAAGACGAACCCGCCGGCTTCGCGCCCGGCGACGACTACGCCATGATGCGCGAGGTGCTCACCCGGCGTTTTTCGCGCGCGCTCAAGGAAGATCCGGAACGCGACAGCGGCCAGTGGCCGAATCTGATCCTGCTCGACGGCGGTCGCGGTCAGCTCTCCAGCGCGCGGGAAGCTCTCGCCGATCTGGGTCTCGGCGATCTGGCGGTGGCGGCCATCGCCAAGGGGCCGGCGCGCAACGCCGGGCGCGAGCGCATCTTCCTGCCCGACCGCGAGCCGCTGCTGCTCGAGCCGCGCGACCCGGTGCTCTACTTCCTGCAGCGCCTGCGCGACGAGGCCCACCGCTTCGCCATCGGCAGCCACCGGGCCGGCCGCAGCAAGGCGCGGCTGCGCTCGGTGCTCGACGAGGTGGCCGGGGTCGGCGCCAAGCGCAAGAAGGCGCTGTTGCTGCATTTCGGTTCGGCCAAGGCGGTGGCGCGCGCCGGCCTGGCCGACCTGGAAGCCGTCGGCGGTATCAGTACCGGCGTCGCACAAAAGATTTACGACCACTTTCATGCGGAATCCTGAAGTGCGGGCCGGTTCCGCGAATTCACCGGGCATCCAGGCCAAAGAACTCCGGGTGACAGGCCCGGTGCTTGTGCTAGAAAGGTCGAAGGTTCGGGCTCGTGTCCAATGGGGGACCGCGCGACCATGATGACCAGCTTGCCCAACCTTCTGACCCTGTCCCGGATCTGTGTGATACCGGTCATTCTGGCGTTATTGTATTTTCCCAATCCGCTGAACCGCTGGGTCGCGCTGATCCTGTTCTCCTTCGCCGGGCTGACCGACTATCTGGACGGCTACCTGGCCCGGCACCGCGGCGAGGTCTCCGCCTTCGGCCGCTTCCTCGATCCGATCGCCGACAAGCTGTTGGTCGCCAGCGTCATCGTGATGCTGATCGCCATCGACCAGCTAGAGGGA
>CAXMQD010000341.1:0-1771 GCA_964194965.1 uncultured Acidimicrobiia bacterium
TTTAATATTCTAGCGATAACTCGTTTTAATGGACTATATTAACTAATATTGTCATATGCAGCCACATTCGGTCCAAAATGTATTTTAACCTGTTTAATTCGACATTTCCCGGAGGCCATCCAAAACCTTGGAGCCCGTGCCATTTTCCCTTTGCCATGGGGATTGAACCCACTTCCAAGGTAGGCTGGCGGGGGCCGCCGTTTGCCATTGATCCTAGAGTTGGTTGATCATTCAAATGTCGGTCAAGAAATCAACTAATCCATAAGAAAAATTAAGATATATAGTTAACAAGATTTAATATTTATTAAATTTTGGTTGATAAATATTGTTAATTATGAGTACAATTTCGAACTCATCTAAGTTCTTGAGGCCGTGAGATGGTACGGCAAGTCCGGGATCTAGAGGATGGTTCGATGACATACCGCAAAGCGTTGAAGGTCATTCTTACTTTGTCCTTCGTTTTGAACCTAAACGTCACCGGTCCGGCGCGGGCGAGCGAACCTGCCTCGTCTCAAGGAGCGGCCGAGTATGTAAACATGCTGAGGGGGCGGATCGCGGCAATCTGGGCCCTGAATTGGGTCCTGAATAATGAACGCCGGCCTGATTCGGAAGGAGCCGTGCTGCGGGATCTTATCCGCGTCGGATTCGATCTAGACGTTACCAGCCAGTTCGTTATTGGAAGATTTTGGGGCCGCGCCAAGGCGGAACAACGCGCGGAATTCAAAGACCTCTTCACCGAATACCTGGTCAATACCTATGCGACGCGCTTCGAGCAGTATCGGATCGGCACCCTGACCGTCGTCGCGAGCAACCGCGTCGCGGGGGGTGATTTTTTGGTTCAAACAACCATCGATCGGCCCATCGACACGGCGAACGTTGTCTGGCGCGTGCGGTCATGGAACGGCGAGTACAGGATCATCGACATCTTGATCGACGGGATAAGCTTGGCATTGACCCACCGCAGCGAATTTGCCTCCGTCATTCAACGAGACGATTTCGAGAAATTGCTGCAGATCTTGCGGAAAAGGATATCGGCACAGGCAGTATATGGACACCAGGTGTCACGATTGGAGAGATCACCGCACATCGCGCTTCCGCCCGGCGGGCCCATGGCCGGAACACGCTTGGCAAAGGAGGTCGCGGATGCCCCGTGCAATTTCGCGAGCTGTTAAATCAACTCTGCTAATCTTTGCGGTCGCTAGCCTGATCGGTGCGGCCGCTCCGGCGAGCGCTGGTATCCAGCTTGCTTTCCATGAAAGCAAAACCATCCGAACCCTGCCGGTGGGCACGATTCACCTGCGCGTCATCGACGGAGTCGGCGGGCGGTTACTCAAGGCGCCGATAACCTGGCGCGTCCTGACCTACGGGCGCGACGACGAAGGGCAGCGACACCTTTTCGCCGAGGCGAAAGGCGCCACACCGGAATTGGTCCTGCCGGCGGCATGGTACATCGTATACGCCCATCTTCCGGACCGGGTGATCCGACATCTGGTTGAGGTCGCGGCCGGGCGCACTTTCCAGTACACGTTGGTCAAACCCGGCACCGGCGCCAGAGAACACGCGGCCGCGCAAGCGCCTCGGTTTCGATAATCCAGCACAGCGTGTTAGCCCAAAGATCGAGTAAAATTCGCCGATTGGGATCGGCCATCCGGGCTCGGATGTGCACCCCCCAGTTTTGGGTGCCGTGATGAGATAATACATAAATCATGGCCCGCAAGGTGACAGAGCGAGTGGCGGCGATCGACATCGGGCTCATGTCAATTACTCGTCG
>CAXMQD010000342.1:0-2769 GCA_964194965.1 uncultured Acidimicrobiia bacterium
CCACCTGGGAATCGAACGGGCTCATATCGTCGGTCTCTCCATGGGCGGCTTCGCGACGCTTCACTTCGGCCTGACCTACCCGGAAACCGCGCGCAGCCTAGTGGTCGCCGGCTGCGGCTACGGCGCCGAGCGCGAGCGCCGCGCGCAGTTCCGTGCCGAAGCCGAGGCCTGCGCCGAGAGCCTGGAGCGGGACGGCATGAAAGCTTTCGCCGCCGGCTATTCGCTCGGTCCCGCGCGGGTGCAGTTCCAGAACAAGGACCCGCGCGGCTGGCGCGAATTCGCAGACCTGCTGGCCGAGCATTCGGCCCGGGGCGCGGCGCTGACCCAGCTCGGCGTGCAGCGCGAGCGGCCCTCGCTCTACGACTTGGAGGACCAGCTCGCGGCCCTGACCGTGCCGACTCTGATCATCAATGGCGACGAGGACGAGCCCTGCCTGATCCCGGGCGTCTACCTGAAGCGGACGATTCCGAATGCCGGGCTGTGGGTCATGGCCAAGACCGGCCACACCATGAACCTGGAAGAGCCGGTGGCCTTCAACGACGGCCTTGCCGAGTTCTTCGACCTTGTCGAGGCCGGGCGCTGGGAGCCGCGTGACCCGCGCTCGATCTCCGACACCATCCTGGGCGCAAGACCGTGAAACGCGGGAGCACGGAGCACGGCGGGTGAGCGCGGAACCGGCGCCCGGCGGCGCGCCGGCCGCGGACCGGATCGGGCTGGGCATCGCCAGCATCATGGCGGCGGTGTTTTTCTTCGCCATCTCCGACGCCTTGGCCAAGTGGCTGGGCCAGACCTACGAGCCGGTCCAGATCGTGTTCTTGCGTTATGTCTTCGGGATGATCCCGGTGGCCCTGCTGGTCTGGCACGGCGGCGGGCTGGCCGTGCTGCGGACCCGGCGGCCGGTCATGCACGGCCTGCGCGCGCTGGTGATCTTCGCCGCCCTGCTGTTGCTGTTTACCGGCCTGCGCCGGCTGCCCCTGGCCGAAGCGATTTCCGTGGCCTTCACCGCGCCGTTGTTCGTCACGGCACTCTCCGGCCCGTTGCTGGGCGAACCGGTGCGGCCGCGCCGCTGGGCCGCGGTGCTGGTCGGATTCCTGGGCGCGCTGGTGGTGATCCGGCCCGGGACCGGCGGGTTCCAGTTCGCATCGCTCATCGTCCTGGCCTCGGCGCTATGCTTCGCGCTCTCGGCACTGCTCACCCGGCGCATGGCGCGGACCGAGACCAGCGCCGCCCTGCTCACCTACACCACCCTCGGCGCCGGCCTGGCGAGCCTGACAATCGTACCCTTCGTGTGGCAAACGCCGGCGCCGGACGACCTCTGGCTGTTCGTGGCGATCGGCCTGATCGGCGGCACCGCCGCCTACTTCGTGATCCAGGCCTACAGTAACGCCCCACCCGCGATTGTCGCGCCGTTCGACTATACGGCGCTCATCTGGGCGGCACTGATCGGCTGGATCGTGTGGCAGGAGCGGCCCGAACCCGCGGTCTGGCTCGGCGCCGCGATCATCGCCGCCTCCGGACTCTACATCACCCACCGCGAGACCCGGGCCAAGCCGGACGATGGGGCGGTTCCGCCCGAGCCCAAAGCGAACTAGGATGGCCGATCTCTAGAGCGTTCGGAGTAGAATGGAAGCAATCTGGCGCTCCGTGAGCTTTGACTTCTTCATCAGAAAATCGCCTCGTTAGATACGAAATTTAACCGAGAATTTTCTCACAAATAACGGTCCAGTTTCCCGGAGGCGGTTCAGCCAGATTTGGTCTAACAATGGAGGTGACGGAGATTGGTGGCAGATCACGCCCTCGGTGTCCCTCAAACCCCGCGACGATGGCCCGAGCTTGCCCATGCCCACCCGTTACCTCAATATCAGCCCAACGAAGCCCGTCATCCGGTGGATGTGGGTCAGCCAGCTAGACGAGCGACTGGGGAACTTCACTTTAGGAGCGGTCACCGTCCATGAAATATAGACCAGCATTAATCGCGATCATAACGAGTGCCCTCGCTGTCGGAATGACCGCGGTGCCGGTGTTTGCACAGGACGCCGGGCAGCCCAATGCGGCGGCCCTGGCGAAGTTAGCCAACAAGAAGGCGGGGTACTCGCCCTACGCGGGACGGGTCTACCCGACGCGTCCGTTCTGGGGCGACACGCACGTGCACACGGCGACCTCGTTCGATTCGGGGGCCTTCGGCACGACGCTCGGCCCAGGCGACGCCTATCGGTTCGCCCGCGGCGAGGAGGTCATTTCCAACTCCGGGCAGCGGGTGAAGATGGCTCGGCCGCTCGACTTTCTCGCGGTGACCGATCACTCGGACAACATGGGGTTTTTCCCCGACCTCATGGCTGGCAATCAGAAGATCCTCGCGAACCCGACGGGTCGCAAGTGGTACGACATGGTCAAGGCGGGCAAGGGCGCGGACGTGGGATTCGAAGCCTTCTTCGCCTTGTTCCAGGGAACTTACCCGAAGGAGCTCATGTACAATCCCGGCACGCGAGAATTCAGGCGTACGTGGGACGATAACATCGCCGCGGCGGAACAATACAACGACCCGGGCCAATTCACCGCGTTCATCGGTTACGAGTGGTCGGCGTCGGTCAAGGGGGACAACCTCCACCGCAACGTCATCTTCCGCGACGGCGCCGCCAAGGCGAGCCAAGTGGAGCCGATCGTCACGAACCCACCCGTAGGCAACCCCGATCCAGCCTTCCTCTGGAAGTGGATGGAGGCCTACGAGAAGAAAACCGGGGGCAGCGTCCTCGCTATCGCGCACAACGG
>CAXMQD010000343.1:0-2208 GCA_964194965.1 uncultured Acidimicrobiia bacterium
TAGTGGCCGGTGGCGAGCGCGTCGGCGCCGAGGTCGCGCGCGGTCGCCAGCAGGTCGCGGAACTTGACCGTCTGATTGCAGCGCACGCAGGGGATCGGGGTCTCGCCGCGCAGGTAGGCATCGGCGAAGTCGTCGATCACCGACTCCCGGAACCGGGATTCGTAGTCGAGCACGTAATGGGCGATGCCGATGTGGTCGGCGACCCGGCGCGCGTCGTGGATGTCCTGGCCGGCGCAGCACGCGCCCTTGCGTTGGCGCGCCGCGCCGTCGTCGTAGAGCTGCAGGGTGACGCCAACCACCTCGAAACCCTGTTCCGCCAACAGCGCGGCGGTCACCGAGCTGTCGACGCCGCCGGACATGGCGACCACGACCCGGGTCGCCGCCGGCGCCTTGTCGAAGCCCAGGGAGTTGGTAGCCAGATCGGTGGAGGGGGTTGCGGACGCGGTCATGCCCCGGAATATAGGGCACATCTCCGAACAGGCAACCGCTTGGCGCTCACGGGCATGTGGCGCCCCCCGCATTTTGGGTCCTCTGCCGTCGGGAATCCCGCTCACCGCGATCCTGGCCGCCCCGGCCCCGGACCAAGCCGGGGGCCGGCCACGCCTACCTGTCGCCGATCGGCCGGCTCGGAATCGCCGCGCCGCATGCTAGATCTTCATCGCGGTAGGCCGATTGCCAGTTGTGCGCGGATTGGAGTTGCGGGCACTGAAGAAACCGGACCCCGCGGAGATCCGCCCCGTTGAGGTCGGCGCCATCGACAATGGCCTTGAAAAGATTGGCGCCCTCGAGGCGTGCGCCGGTGAGCTTGGCGCCGCCGAGATTGGCACCGCGAAGATCGGCGGCCCGAAGGTCGGCGCCGGAAAGATCGGCGCCCCCAAGGTCCAGACCGCGAAGCGCGCCGCCTGAAAGATCCACGCTCGCTTCGGTTTGTTCCGCCCGCCAAGCGTTCCAAGCCTGGGTCCCCCGCTTCAATAGATCCGTCTGTTCGTTATTCGCCATCTTCCTGCTCCGCGATCGAGCCCTGAGGTAGGCGGGTATGGGCATCGCGGATCGTGTGGTCGATTTGCTCTGAGGTCAATCCCTCCACGTCCCGCAGATCGGCGCCCGACAAATCGGTACGGTGAAACTTCGCCACACGCAGATAAGCACCGCGGAGATCGGCGCCGTTGAAGGACGTGCGCTCGAATATTGCGCCACCCATGCGGGCATCCCGAAAATCCGCATGGTGGAGACGCGTATCCCTGAACGACGCGCCGCGCAGGTTCGCCCGGCGCAAATCCGCACCGCTTAAATCCGCGCCATCGAGAATCGCACCACTCATATCGGCGCCGCGAAAGTTCCCATCGCGAAAGTCCGAGTTCGCCATGATGGCAAACTCCATATCGGCCTCGGCCATGCAAACCCCCTCGCAGGCGGCGTCGGTCAGAACGATTCCGCTGAGCCGCGCGCCGGTCAAATCGGCTGCGGCGAGGCGGCCGCGTTGCATCCTGGCTCCGATCAGCATCGCGCGCCTGAGATCGGCGCCCGAAAAGTCCGCGCCGGCGAGGTCCGCCCGTTGCATGCGGATGCGCCACAGCTTCATGCCGGCGAAGGATTTCCCCACGAGGTCGGTCGCATCGAGATTGGCCCGTTTACCCGATCGCTGTTCGGATTCGACATAGAGCTCGTGAGCTTGGAGAGTCCGTGCCAGCGCCTCCGGTGCAATCGAACGCATCGGGGCGCCATCAAGGAAATCGATGGTCCCCGCGAACGGCGAGCGCGGGCGGGTCGAGTCGGTCATGGGGATGATTGTAGCAGGTGCCCGCCCCGATACCCATGCCACGGGTTCCGGGGTCGTGTTTCAGATTGAATTTGACGGGCTGAAAGCAAGAAGCGGGTTCTTATGCCGGCTTACCGTCCGAAAGCGGTCGTCGTTCTGGTGCGGCCACTGAGTCCAAAAACAGCCAATTCCGGAAGTCATGATGGCGGATCACCAATAAGCAGATCACTTTTTGCGGCCCGAACGTCATCGTATCAAAACTGAAGTCCTCATCGGGAGCCCGACGGTGGGGCTGCCCTACCAAATAGCAAAAAATCGCAACCAGCCATAAGTGCCCGGCACCTGCAGCGCCTTCGAGAGGTCACATGCGCAGCCGGCCGGAAGACTGCTCCAGCACCAATGCTTCGGCGGCTGGACGAATTTGAAGGGCTTGGAGGTGTTCGCTCTCC
>CAXMQD010000344.1:0-6836 GCA_964194965.1 uncultured Acidimicrobiia bacterium
CGCCTCGGCCTGCCGTGGATCCACGACACCTGTCTCGCCTGCCGCGAGTGCCTGACCGGCTTCGAGAGCTTCTGCCAGGACTGCCGCGCCCACGGCTACCACGTAAACGGCGCCTTCGCCGAGTATGCCGTGATCAAAGAGGCCTTCGCCGTGCCGATTCCCGAGGCGCTCGATCCGGTCGCGGCGGCGCCGCTGCTCTGCGCCGGGGTGACCGCCCAGGGGGCTGTGCGCAAGGCCGAGCTGGCGCCGGGCAAGCTCTGTGCCGTGTTCGGTTGCGGCGGCCTCGGCCAGTACGCGATTCAATTGGCCAAGCTGACGGGCGCGCGCGTGGCGGCGATCGACACCGAGCCGGCGAAGCTCGAAACCGCCCGACGGCTCGGCGCCGACCACACGTTTCTGGCCGGCGACGATCCGGGCGGACGCCTCAAGCGGCTCGGCGGTGCCGATGCGTGCCTCAATTTCGCCCCCAGTGCGGCGGTCTGGGCGCCGATCACCGAGGCGATCAATCCGCGCGGCTGGATCGTCTCGGTCGCCATGGTCGCCGAGCCGGTGCCCCTGTCGCTCGAGTGGCTGACCTTCAACGGGGTGCGCATCACCGGAACCGCCGTCGGCGGCCGCCAGGAGCTGCTCGACGTCCTGGCGCTGGCGGCGCGCCATCCGCTGCAAGTGGATATCGAGGCGGTCGCGCTGGACCAGGTCGATGAGGCCCTGGACCGGTTGGCGGCCGGCCGGGTCGCGGGCCGCTGCGTGATCGACTTCAGCCGCGTCTGAGCCGATCGCCTTATTTAGGTCCGTCGCGTAACCCGCGTCTAGGCGGCGAGATTTTTGCCGGTTTCGGAATCGAAGAAATTCAAGGACTCGGACCCGAAGCGGAGCCACAAGGAATCGTCCGTTGCCATTGGGAAGAAACCCGGCTGGAGCACGGTGAGCGGTAGCCGGCCCGGCTGGTTACAGATACCGACTATGGTGCAATTCGCAGGCAATGCCGGTGAGGGACCGGGATCGGCCCGGGGCCAGAATCAGGTGCTTCGAAGGCCCGAGAGACCGGCGCCGCCCGTGAACACGCGAACCAACAGGTTCACGCCAACGATGATCATGACCAGGAGGAGGGTCACGGCGCCGGAATGCTGGGTCATGTCCTGTTCGTTGTAATTGAAGATCAATCCGGTGAGCACCATGTTGGCCGGCGACAACAGCAAAATAATCAAGGACAACTCGCGCATTGTGGTGATGAACGTTAGCAGCATGCCCGCAATCAAGCCGCTGGTCGACATGGGAATTACGATCTTGGCCATTCGCCGGAACCAGCCGATCCCCTGGACTCGCGCCGTTTCCTCCAGAGATTTGTCGATTTGCAGCATGGCGGCAATACCGGTGCGCGACGTAAACGGCAGGTTCTTGACCACCGTGATCAGGACCAGGATGGTGAAGGTGCCATATAGGGCCGGTAGCGGTCCCCAGGGGGTTGAGAACATGCCGATGTAGATAGCGCCGAGCGCAATCGAGGGAAAGATATAGGGCGCGAAGGCAACGCCCTCGAGCCATCTCGACAGCAGCGTGCCGCGGCCGCGAACCGCCGCATAGCCTACCATCAGCCCGAAAAGGCCATTGCACACGGCAGCCAGAACGCCCAGTTTGATGCTGTTCCATAAAGCCGTCAGGATGCCCGGCGAATGCACGATGCCGGGTTCGCCATAGGCGATGTCCGTGTCGCTTTCGCCGACCCAGAAATGCGCCGTCAAGCCCTGCAGGGAATACTCGCCCGGCGTGATGACCAGGGATTCCCAAAGCAGGATCAGCAGCGGCAGCAATACCGTCACGGCGACGAAAGCGGCGACCGCGATGGTGGCCGGCCAGCGCCAGGCGCCGAGGCCAATTTCACGCTGCCGGAAGCCTTTTCCGGTCAGGGTCACGAAGCTTTTGCGAATGCCGATGATTCGGCTATTGATCCAGATGAAGGTGATCGCCATGACGATCAGGACCAGGGCAAGAACGTATGCGTCGCCACTGTTGCGCGCGTTCAGTGAGGCGTAAATCTGAGTCGAAAAGGTATAAAACCGGACCGGCAGTCCGAGCAGCGCCGGCGTCCCGAAAGTACCGAGAATTCGGATGAAGGTGAGCACGACGGCCGACCCCAACGCCGGCAACAGCAACGGAAGGGTAATGCGCCACAGCCGTTGGCGCCGGTTCAGGCCGCAAATGGCGCCGGCCTCTTCCAGTTCCGAATCGACCGTAGCCAGGGCGCCCGACATCAGCAGATAACCATAGGCGAAATAGTGCAGCGCCAGGCAGATGACGATGGGAAAGAAGCCGTAGGACACCCAGTCGGGCGGCTGCACACCGAAGAAACTCGTGAACATACCCTCGGTGCCGCCGATCCGATCGTTCTTGAACAGACTTAACCAAGCCAGCGCCAGCACCCATGACGGCATCATGTAGGGCACCACCACAAGCGCTCCGAACACGCCCTTGAAGCGAATATCGGTGCGCACCAGAAGCCACGCCAGGCCGGAGCCGATGCCGACGCCCAAAATGGTCACACAAACACCAATGCCAACGCTGTTGAGCAGCGGCTTCAGGAATAGGGCCTTGGAAAGCGGACCGGTGAAGACGCGTTCGAGGTGAAACAGGGTGAAGGCGCCGACTTTCGCGTCGGGCCGATAGGCAAGGTCATAACTCTGATAGACAAAGGAGTCGTGGACGATTTCGAAAAGGGGCACCAGCACCAAGACACCGAGGACGGCGAGGCACAAGAAACCGAGAATCCTTTCCGGCCGATTCATCAGCCGGTATAGGTGGTAGGCGAGATTGTTCCTAGATAGGGCCGAAGCCTCGCTTCTCGAATAGTTTGTATTCAATGACATGTCTCGGGGATTTCAGGTTGCCTCGCCTCAGGTGGGAGGACATCAATTGAAGAGATTGGCCTCCGAATCGACGTCGAAGAAATTCAACGACTCCGCATCGAAGTCGATCCACAGAGGATCGCCGATGTCCATCCGTATGAATCCCGGTTGCAGCATCGTAATGGAAGTATTTTCGGACCGGGCTTGCAGGATCGTGTCGGCCCCGGTCGGCTGAACCGATTCCAGGGTTACCTTCAGCCAGTCCTCCTTGGCCTCGGTCGATACCTTGATGCTTTCCGGGCGAACGGTTGCAATGAGATCCCTCGCATTCGGTGGCGGGTCCTTGGCGATCGGTAGCCACAGATCACCGCAATCGAGTCCAATCGCTCCGTTTTTCTGCCGGATTGTGCCGGCAATCCGGTTAACGCGGGGATCGCCAATGAAATCGGCGACGAACAGATTCTCGGGATGGTGATAGATGTCGTAAGGCGTGCCCTGTTGCTTGATCTCGCCCTGGTCCATGACCACAACGATGTCAGAAAGCGTCAAGGCCTCGATCTGGTCGTGGGTCACGTAGATGGTGGTGGCTTCCAGGTCGAGGTGCAGCCGCTTGAGCTCGCCGCGCATTTCCGTGCGCAACTTGGCATCGAGATTGGATAGGGGCTCATCCATCAACAGGATGGACGAGCGCGAGGCGATCAGGCGCGCGACGGCCACCCGCTGTTGTTGGCCACCAGATAGCTCCGAAGGGTAGCGGAACTGGTACGGCGTCATCTGCACTTTCTCAAGCGCGGCCTCGAGGCGCTCGCTGATTTCGCGAGAGTTCAAGTGCTGTTCCTTCAGAGCGAGCGTGATGTTCCGTTCCACCGTCATGTGGGGCCAGAGCGCGTAGCTTTGGAATATGAGCCCCAGGTTCCGACGTTCGGGGGGAACGATCACGCCTTCCCGGCGGGAGAAAACGACCCTGTCGCCGAACCGGATTTCCCCCATTTCGGGTTCTTCCAGCCCGGCGATCAGGCGCAACGTCGTCGTCTTGCCGCAGCCCGATGGTCCTAGAATAGTCAGGAACGCACCTGGCGCTATGGTCAGGTCCAGATGCCGGACAGCAACCTCCTTGCCGTATGACTTCCGGATTCCTGTCAGATGGATTTCCTCCATGTGGGCTATTTGCTCGAATACACGGTCCAGAAGTCGCGGACCTTGGGGCCCTGCTTCCACATGAATTCAGCATTGACGTTCCAGCCCTTCATGTCGTTCCATATTTCGCCGCCGGCCGGCAGCGGCACGTCACTCCGTGGGCTGACCGTACCAGGGTCAAAATATGGCGCCAAACCCTGCAACAGGTCCATGCTGTCGCCCTTGTCGTAAGGCTTTTCGAGCTTGGAGCTGGTACTCAACTCGGTGCTGCCGAGCAGGTACGCAGTGAACAGTTTGGCCGCGTTCGGGTGCGGCGCCTGGCGCGCGATGGCGGTAAAGGTCGGGTAGACCAACTTGCCGACCGGATCGGGGTCGGCCAGGATCTTGTTGACGTAGCCTTTCGAATCGTTGCGCGCGATATAGGTCATATTGGCGAAAGCGATGAGGGGTCTCTTCTGACCCTTCTTGCCCGACGCCCCGGCCAACTTCGAGCCCGACTTGAAGATCACCAGGTCGTTGGCGAGCAGTCGCGCGAAAAACTCCTGGCCGGCATCGGCGACACCCTCGCTCAGTTGGATGGGCTTGCCGGTGTGGCGCTGATAGGCGGCCGCCATTTCGTCGGCATGCTCGATAAGGGTCATGACACCCATCATGGTAGAACCCGACGACAGCGGGTTTTTTATGCCGACCCGGCCCTTGAACTTGGCTTCGGTCAGCTCCCACAGGTTCTTGAAGGGCGGTGCGTCCGGGTAGGCTTCCATGTTGTAGAGAAAGACCATGGCCTCGTTGACGCGAACCAGCAACGGGTCCCGGTTTTCCTGCGGGATCCGGTCGACGTAGTGATGCGGAACATAGTTGACGAGACGATTCTTGTTCAACATCTCGTAGATCACCTGACCCGAATTGCCGGTGGTGACTATGTCGGCGTTGAAGATATTCGCGTCCTGCTCGCGTATGGTCTTTTCGACCGATTTGACGGACCCGAGATCGTGCACGGTTAGTTTGATCTCCGGGTATTTTGCGTTGAACGGCTTCACCAGCTTGGAGATGCGGCCGGACGACGAGTAGACCACAACCTCGCCTTCGGCTTTCGCCCCGGCGACGATGTCGTCCCAGTTTTCGGCCTGATCATAGGGGCCGAGCTTGGCCGCCTTCAGCCAGGCGTCCATTTCGGGCGGCGCATTCGAACCGGCATTGGCTACCGCAACGGAGAAAAGGGTGAAGATTGCGGTCGCGAGAAAGGCCGGCAGACGCAATAAACGGTGCTTCATGAGATCCTCCCAATGGGTTGAAACAACCTTCTTTTTGATCTTGGAGTATCAAAATATTCGCTCGCTGTCATGGAATGTTAGGCAGATTCAATCCATACACGCAAGGCGATCCGAGACGCTCGCCGGGGGGGGCGATTGCCACGTCTGGAGTATATGGATATTCGGCCCCCCAACGGTTAATCTCCCAATCGAGGGAGACTGGGCATGCAACGCAAACTCACGACCATCCTGGCCACCGACGTTGTCGGTTACAGCCGCCTCATGGGCGAGGACGAGGCGGGCACGCTGGATGCCCTAAAAACCCATCGCAGAGAACTCCTAGACCCCAAAGCGGCGCAATACGGCGGGCGCACGATCAAGCTTATGGGTGATGGGGCGCTCATGGAGTTTGCATCTGTTGTTGATGCCGTGGCGTTTGCCGTCGAAATGCAATGCGCCTTGCGGGATTACAACGCCGACCTTCCCGAAGACAAGAAGATCGCCTACCGTGTTGGCATCAATATTGGTGACGTGATTGTCGAGGGTGACGACATTTACGGCGATGGCGTGAACGTGGCCGCGCGGCTGGAAGGACAGGCGGAGCCGGGCGGTATCTGCATGGCACGCAATGTTTTCGACCAGGTCAAGGGCAAGCTCGACCTGACCTTCGAGCATATGGGCGAGAGGGAGGTCAAGAACATCGCCGAACCGGTATCGATCTATCGTCTGCTGCTCGATGAGAAGGCGGCGGCGCTGGTCACGCCGGTGGTTCGGGAAACGGCCAAGGGAGCGAGTCAACGGTGGCCGGTCGCCGCCGCAACCGCCGTCGTTCTTTTAGTTGCGGCCGGTGGGGTGTTCTGGTGGCAACCCTGGAAGCCAGAGGTCGAACCGGCCTCGATGGAGCGTATGGCTTTTCCGCTGCCCGACAAGCCGTCCATCGCGGTGTTGCCATTCACCAATCTGTCGGACGATCCGAACCAGGAGTATTTCGGCGACGGCATGGCGGAGGATTTGATCACGGATCTTTCCAGGATCTCCGGCCTCTTCGTCATCGCACGCAATTCCTCCTTCTCCTACAAGGGCCAGCAGGTAAAGGTGCGCCAAGTGGCGGAAGAATTGGGTGTACGCTATGTGCTGGAGGGCAGCGTGAGGCGGGCCGGCAATCAAGTGCGTATCAATGCCCAGCTGATCGATGCCACCACCGGCGGCCATGTTTGGGCCGAGCGATACGATCGTGACCTTAATGACATCTTCAAGCTACAAGACGAAGTAATTGGTAACATTGTGTCTGCGCTCGCCATCGAATTGACGGACCAGGAGAAGGCGGGCCGAAAGACGCGCGAAAAAACCGGCAACCTTCAAGCACATGAATATTTTCTCCGCGGAAAACAGCACCTTGGGCGCTTTACGACCAAGGATACGGCTAAGGCGAAGGAGCTGTTCGAAAAAGCCATCGATCTCGACCCCAAACATGCGCAAGCCCTGACCGCATTGGGACGACTTCATTACAATGAATGGGAAATCTGGGGCAAGGCGCGTGACAAAAACTTGGCGCGCGCCCTCGAACTGGGCCAGAACGCCGTCGCCGTCGATGACACAATGGCGG
>CAXMQD010000345.1:0-1552 GCA_964194965.1 uncultured Acidimicrobiia bacterium
CCGCCCAGCGTTGCATCGTAGCGCAGGACCCCGGCTTCCAGCGCCGCATACACGTTGGCGAGCCCGAGACCGCGGGTGTCGTGAAAGTGCGCGGCAATGTCGGCGGCGGCGCCATACTCTTCGACCACGCGGGTGAGCAATGCCTTCACCTCGGTCGGATTCGCGTAGCCGACGGTGTCGCAGATGGCCAGCTCGTCGGCGCCAGCCTCCACGAATCGTCCGGCCAGGCGCATGGTCGCGTCCGGATCTACGGCACCCTCGATGGAGCAGCCCCAGGAAGTGGAGAGACCCACGCCTAAGCGCGTGTCTGCCGCCCGAGGATGCTGATCCCGGGCTTCCACGATGCGCCTGAAATCTTCCACCGACTCGCCGGTGGAGCGACGCACATTCGACTGATTGTGACTCTCGCTCACCGAGGTGACGTAGTTGAGCTTGTGGACGCCGGCGTCGAAGCCACGCACTGCTCCCTTGAGATTCGGCGCTAGAGCGGAAACGTTCAAGCCCGGAATCTCGAGTGTCGCTGCCACGACCTCGACGGCGTCGGCGAACTGAGGGATGAGTTTCGGCGGTACGAAGGAGCACACTTCGATCTCCGGCATGCCGCAGGCGGCTTCGGCGCGTACCCAGACAATCTTCTCCGCCGTCGGGAAAAAGGTCGAAACGCTTTGTAGTCCGTCGCGCAGGCCGACCTCGCGGACCTCCACATCAACTCCCGCTCGCATGTTGCTGCTCCTAGCGGCCCTTGAACTCGGGTCGCCGCTTTTCGTTAAATGCCCGAATGCCTTCCAACCGGTCCTCGGTGCCAACTAAACGATTATAAGCCTCGATCTCGAAGGCATAACCATTCTTGAGATCCACCTCCGTGGCAACGGAAATGGACTTCTTCGCCTGGCGCGTGGAGATAGGGGCGTTGCCGGCAATGCGCTGGGCCGTTGCGAGGGTTTCGGGCAGGAGGTTTTCGTTCTCGCAGATCTTATTGACCAGTCCCCACGCAAGAGCCTGCTCGGCCGAGAACGGCGTGCCCGTGAGGATGATCTCCTTGGCACGCCGCAAGCCCACGGCGCGGGGAAGGTGTTGCGTCCCCATGGCACCGGGCATGATCCCCAAGGTCACTTCGGTCAGGGCGAAACGCGCGCGCCTGGCCGCGTAGATGAAGTCGGCGGCCAGGGCGAACTCGCAACCGCCACCATAGGCCGCTCCATTGACGGCAGCGATGATGGGCACGGGACAATCGGTCATGCTCATTATTGCCTGCTCGAAAATGTGGTGCTGCCGGCGCCACTGCTCGTCGCTCATGCCATTCCGCTCCTTGAGATCGCCACCAGCCGAGAATGCCCTGTCGCCGGCGCCCGTGACGATCGCGCAGCGAAGGCCCTCCTGGTCCAGGTAGAGATCGCTCCACAGATCCCTCAGATCGAGGCCCATTTGCGTGTTGTGGGCGTTGGCGACCTCGGGACGGTTCATGGTGACGAGCAGCACGTGCTCGGATACCTGTTTCAGATCAAGGGTTTCGTAGTCTGGCTGCATGGAATCCGTCTGCCTCGGCGAATGG
>CAXMQD010000346.1:0-2492 GCA_964194965.1 uncultured Acidimicrobiia bacterium
CTTGGCGTCCCCTAGGGGAGTCGAACCCCTGTTTCCGGCGTGAGAGGCCAGCGTCCTAGGCCACTAGACGAAGGGGACGTGGGGGCACCTTGCACACGGCTTGGTGCCCGAGCGGCCGTGGAAGGCCCTTGATGTAGCGAATGAGACCGGCCCTGACAAGGGGCGCCATGGGGGCGCCATGGGGGCGCCATGGGAGGCCCGTGGCGGGCCCCGTGGCGGGGCGTCCGCACCCCGGAGCCCCACCCCGCTCAGGCGAACTCGCGGGCGGCGCTCAGGAAGGCGTCGACGTGGGCGGGGTCGGTGTTAAAGGCGGTGACCAGGCGCACCTCCCGATCGGTCTCCGGGCCCCAGCGGTAGAACTGGAAGCCGCGTGCGAACAGGCCCTCGATCATCGGCTCGGGCAAGATCACGAAAATCTCGTTGGCCTCGACCGGATGGCTGAGTTCGACGCCGGGGAGTTCGGCCAGGCCCTCGGCCAGGGCCGCGGCCATGGCGTTGGCGTGGCGCGCGTTCCGGAGCCAGAGATCGTCGGCCAGGTAGGCCTCGAGCTGGGCCGAAAGGAAGCGCATTTTGGATAACAGATGGCCGCCGCGCTTGCGCCGATAGCCGAGCTCCTCGGCCTTGCCCGGATCGAACAGCACCACCAGCTCGCCGGCCAGGACGCCGTTCTTGGTGGCGCCGAGGGCGAGCGCGTCGACCCCGGCTTTCCAGGTTGCCTCCGCCGGGCTGCAGCCGAGCGCGACCAGGGCGTTGGCGAAGCGGGCGCCGTCCAGGTGCAGACCCAGGCCGTGGGCCTTGGCGATCTCGGCGATGGCGCGGGTCTCTTCCGGCGTATAGACCGTGCCGGCCTCGCTGGCGTTGGTCAGGCTGACCGCGGCCGGTTGCACCGAGTGCACGTCGCCGGCGTCCACGATCGCCGCTTCGAGGGTCGCGGGGGTCAACTTGCAATGATCGCCGGGCAGCGCGACCAACTTGGCGCCGCCGCTGTAGAACTCCGGCGCGCCGCATTCGTCGACGTTGATGTGGGACTCCCGGTGGCAGTAGATGGCCCCATAGGGCGGGGTCATGACGCTCAGGCAGAGCACGTTGGCCGCGGTGCCGGTGGCGACCGGCAACACCGCCGCCTCGGTCTCGAAGATCTCCTGGACCCGGGCCTGGAGACGGCGGGTCAGATCGTCGTCGCCGTAGGGCATGGCCCAGCCATCGTTGGCCGCCTCGAGCGCGCGCAGAATTTCGGGCGCGGCGCCGCTTGCATTGTCGGAGCAAAAGTTCACTAGGTCATAACCTCGTAGTTAGAGGAAACATCGTCGAAAAAATCCGGCTGGGTATTTCGAGCGGTCACGGTTCAAGCTTGAACTGAACCCGGCCAAGGACCTCGCCGCTTTCCAGGTCGATGATTATTATTTTCCGGCAGGGCGCGTTACTGTCTGGCCCATCCGTGCGCACAATGAGCCGGGCGCCATCGACCCGAGTCTCGACGACGGAACAGCCGGACGGCAGCGGTATTTCCACTTCGTCGAAGCCGCCTGGGGCATCTGGAGCGACGGGCCCGCCCGGGCCGGCGACCTCGGAGACCTGGTTCACCATGCCGTAGACGAGCAGGCCGAGACCGGCGAGGATAAGCAGGCCCATGATGATGACCAGAGCCTTGATCGATTGCATGACGGTGACCAGAATCCAAACTGCGGCAATGGCCGGAAGGCCTCGGAAGAACGCGACATGACGGCAGCGAAACCAGCCCGAACCTACAAGGTTAATGTCGAGAAGGCCGACGCCGGTGAGCGCCTCGACCGCCTGCTCGCCACGCGCCTGCCGGAACTCTCCCGCAGCCGCCTCAAGAACCTGATCGAGGCGGGGCGGCTGAGCGCCGGCGGGGAGACGATAGTCGAGCCCTCATACCGGGTCAAACCCGGCCAGCGCCTGACGCTTCGGGTCCCCGCCGCCGTGCCGGCCCGGCCCCAAGCCCAGGCGATGCCGCTCGATATCCTCTACGAGGACTCGGACCTCATCGTGATCGACAAACCGGCCGGGCTGGTGGTGCACCCGGCGCCGGGCAACCCGGACCGGACCCTGGTCAACGCACTGATCGCCCACTGCGGCGACGCGCTGACCGGGATCGGCGGCGAGCGCCGGCCCGGCATCGTGCACCGGCTCGACAAGGACACCAGTGGGGTCATGGTGGCGGCCAAGACCCAGGCCACCCACGCGGCCCTGGTGGCGCGCTTCGCCGCGCGCGATATCGAGCGCGCCTATCTGGCCGTGGTCTGGGGTCTGCCCGAACCGCGATCCGGCGAGATCGCCGGCGACATCGGGCGCAGTCCACGCAACCGCAAGAAGATGGCGGTGGTCGAGCGCGGCGGCCGGCCGGCCCGGACCCGCTACCGGGTGATCGAGGCCCTGGCCGGCGGACGGGTCAGCCTGGTCGAATGCCGCCTGCTCAGTGGCCGCACCCACCAGATCCGCGTTCACATGGCCGCGAAGGGGCATCCGCT
>CAXMQD010000347.1:0-6480 GCA_964194965.1 uncultured Acidimicrobiia bacterium
GACCAGACCCTGGACCTGATGGAGAAGGCCTACGTCTATCCCGAGGTCGGCGACCGCAGCAGCCCCAAGGAATGGATCGAGAATGGTTCGACCAACGTGGTTCAGCGGGCGCGAGCCCGCACCGTGGAGATCCTCGATAACCACTACCCGCGTCACATCGATTCCGATCTGGACGCCAAGATCAGGCGCGAGTTTCCGATCCGGCTGCCGCTCGAGAGCATGAGCCCGAAAACCGGACCATGAGGCGAAAGCGCCGCGAACAAACAGGGGGATGACGATGCAATCGCATGCGCGCTGTGTGGTGATCGGCGGCGGGATGATGGGCACCGGCCTGCTTTACCACCTGGCCGAGGCGGGCTGGACCGATTGCCTGTTGATCGAGAAGAACGAGCTGACTTCGGGTTCGACCTGGCATGCGGCCGGGCTTTGCCCGAGTTTCATCGCCGATTTCAACATGGCCAAGATCCACGACTACGGGATCAAACTCTATCCCAAGCTCGAGCAACTGACCGGACAGTATGTGAGCTGGCACGGCTGCGGCGCGATCCGCTTCGCGACCAATCCCGCCGAGGTCGAATGGTTCCAGCACGTCGCCGGGGTCGCCAAGCTGATCGGCTTTCGCATGGAGATCATCGACCCGGAGAAGATCAGGCAGATCAACCCCTTCGTCACCACCGACGGGGTCCTGGCCGGGGCCTGGACCCTGGACGACGGCCACGTCGATCCGGCCGGCTGCTGCAACGCGCTGGCCCAGGGCGCGCGCGATCTGGGCGCCGCCATCGTGCGCAACAACCAGGTCATGGACGTCAAACAACGCCCGGGCGGCGAGTGGGAGGTGGTCACCGCGCAGGGCACCGTGATTTGCGAGCACGTGGTCAACGCGGCCGGCTGCTACGCGCGCCAGATCAGCCAGATGGCCGGCACCGACGTGCCGATCACCAACATGGAGCACAGCTACCTGGTCACCGAGGCGATTCCGGAGTTCGTCGAGCGCGACGGCGAGATGCCGGTCATGCGCGACCCCTATTCCTCGTGTTATTTCCGTCAGGAGCAAAAGGCCGGCATGATCGGCGTCTACGAGACCGAGAACTCCCAGGAGTGCTGGACCCACCGTGGCGGCTGGCCGGAATGGGAGTCGGAGCACGAGCTGTTCTCCGGCGACCTGGACCGCATCGGCGTCTACGTCGAACGGGTTTTGGAACGCATGCCGATCTGGGCCGATTCCGGCATCAAGCGCATCGTCTGCGGCGCGATCCCGCATACCCCCGACAACAACCCGTTGCTGGGCCCGGCGCAGGGCCTGCGCAATTTCTGGCAGTGCTGCGGCTCGGCCATCGGTATCGCCCAGGGCGCGGGCTGCGGCAAGTACCTGGCGCAGTGGATGGTCCATGGCGACTCCGAGATCAATATGGCCGGCCTCGACCCGCGCCGTTTCGGCCGCTATGCACCCGGCGATTACACCAGGGCCAAGGCGTTCGAGGACTACGAGCATATGTACGCCCTCCACCTGCCCGGCGAGGAGCGGCCGGCGGCGCGCAAGACTCGCGTTACCCCGCTCTACGACAGCCTCGCCGCCCAGGGCTGCGTCTACACCGAGGCCAACGGTTGGGAGCGGCCCAAGTGGTTCTCCCTCGATGGCCGCGCGGAGCAGCCCGGCTTCCGCCACAACAACGTCTTCGAGGTCGTCGCCGAGGAGTGCCGCGCGGTGCGCGAGCGGGTCGGCGTCCTCGACCTCTCCAGCTTCGCCAAGTATGAGGTCACCGGCGCCGGTGCCGAGGCCTACCTGAACCGCATCTGCGCCAATCGCATGCCGCGCCGCGAGGGCGGCATCGCGCTCGCCCACTTCCTGTCCGTGGATGGCCGTATCATCGGCGAGGCGACCATCACCAGGCTTGGCGAGGAGCGATTCTACGTGCTCTCCGGCGCCGGTGCCGAGGATGGCGACATGGACCATCTGAGTCAGCCGATTGCGGCGGGCGAGGCGGTGCGCGTCGTCAACATCACCGACCACTGGGGCGTGCTGGTGCTGGCCGGGCCGCGCGCGCGCGACCTGCTCGCCAAGCTGACCGGCGCCGCACTTTCCAACGGGGCCTTCCGCTGGTTGACCGGCAAGGAGATCGAGGTCGCCGGCGTGGCGCTGCGCGCGCTCAGGGTCAATTACGTCAGCGAACTGGGCTGGGAGCTGCACTGTCCCATGGCGCGGCTGGTCGAGCTCTACGACGCGATCTGGGCGGCGGGACGGGAGTTCGGCATCGCCAACTTCGGCGTCTACGCGGTCAACTCCCTGCGCATGGAGAAGGCCTATAAGGGCTGGGGCGCCGAGCTGACCAACGAGATCACCATGGTCGAAGCCGACATGGAGCGCTTCGTCGGTTATGACAAAGAGGACTTCGTCGGCAAGGCGGCGACGCTCAAGGTCAAGCAGGCCGGCGTGGAGACTCAGCTGGTCTACGTCGAAGTCGCGCCGGGTGATAGCGACGTCCATGGTGGCGAACCGGTGATCGCGGGCGGCCGCGTGGTCGGTGTCACCACTTCCGGCGGCTATGGCCACCATACCGGCAAGAGCCTGGGCTTCGCTTACGTCGAGTCCGAACTGGCCGCGCCGGGCAGCGCGTTCGAGATCGATCTGCTGGGCGTGCCGCATGCCGCCAAGGTACTCGCCGAGCCAGCCTACGACCCCAAGAACGAGCGATTGAGAGCGTGAATCAGGAGTTGATGCGATACATTAAAAAACGTTGTTAAATTAGTAAAAACAAGAAGAATTTTGGAGGTATTTTCGAAAGAATGGCGCAGTCGATCCGAGTTGCGATCGTCGGGACCGGGGTAATCGGCGCGGGCTGGGCGGCGCGGTGCTTGGCGCGCGGTTACGAGGTCGTGGCGAGCGACCCGGGGCCGGACGCGGAGGCGCGCCTGCGCGCGGCGGTCGACAACGCTTGGCCGGCGCTCAGCCGGCTGTCGCTCGCGCCCGGCGCGGATCGCGGCCGGCTCAGCTTCACCCCCGATCTTGAGGCCGCGGTCGCCGAAGCCGACCACATCCAGGAGAGCGCGCCGGAGAACGAGGATCTCAAACGCGAGCTGCTCGCGCGCATCGACGCCGCCGCGCGCCCCGGGGCGATCGTCGCGTCGAGTTCGTCGGGGCTGCTGCCGAGCCGGATCCAGGCCGACTGCAAGCATCCCGAGCGGGTCGTCATCGGCCATCCCTTCAACCCGGTCTATCTGTTGCCGCTGGTCGAGGTGTTGGGCGGGCAGGGGACCGCGCCCGACGCCCTCGACCGCGCCGAAGCCTTCTACCGCAAGCTCGGCATGCGCCCGTTGCGGGTCCGCCACGAGGTCCCGGGCTACATCTCCGACCGCCTGCAGGAAGCGCTGTGGCGCGAGGCGTTGCATATGGTCGCGGACGGCACCGCCAGCACCGGCGAGATCGACGACGCCATCGTCTACGGCCCCGGCCTGCGTTGGGCCTTGATGGGGCCCTGCCTGACCTTTCACCTGGCCGGTGGCGACACCGGCATGGCACACATGCTCGAACAGTTCGGTCCGGCGTTGAAGCTGCCCTGGACCAAACTCGAGGCGCCGGAGCTGACCGAAGAGCTCAGCCGGCGCATGATCGAGGGCACGCAAACCCAGGCGGGCAGCCGCAGCGTTAAGGAGCTGGAGCGCCTGCGCGATGACTGCCTGATCGCGATCATGCAATCCCTGCGCCCCTACGACATCGGTGCCGGGGCGGTGCTGGCCGCCAACGAGGCCGCGGCCTACGCCGGCCGTGATTTCCAATGCTGGACCGCGGGCGATACGGTCGCGGCGCCGCTCAGGCTCTACCAGACCACGGTGCGGCCCGAGTGGCTCGATTACAACGGCCACATGAGCGAGTCGTGTTATCTGCAAGCCATGGGCGACGCCTCGGACGCGCTGTTCCGCTACATCGGGATCGACGAGGCCTATCGCGCCGGCGGCCGCTCGTTCTATACGGTCGAGACCCACCTCAGCAATCTGGGCGAGGTCGGCGGCGGCGAGCCGCTCGCTTTCACCACCCAGGTCCTGGACCTGGACGAAAAGCGCTTGCATCTTTTCCATGCCATGTACCATGGCCCAGGTGGGCCCCGGGACGGCAGCTTGCTGGCGACCGGCGAGCAGATGCTGCTGCACGTGGACATGAGCGGCCCGCGCGCGGCGCCGATCGCGCCCGAAGTCTATCGGGCGCTGCAAGCGATCCGCGACGCGCACCGGGACCTGCCGAAACCGGAGCAGGCCGGCCGTAACATCGGTATCCGGCGAAAGGGCTGAGGCACGGAGACTGGTCATGGATTTCGCGCTCACCACCGAACAGGAAATGCTGGTCGACAGCCTGCGCGCTTTCGTCGATCAGGAACTCTATCCCTACGAGGAGGAGGTCGAGCGGAGCGGCGAGCTGCGCCCCGAGCTGGCGGAGCAAATCAAGGTCAGGGCACTCAAACAGGGGTTCTACGCGGCCAACATGCCGGAGGATCTGGGCGGCGGCGGGCTCGATAACGTCGCCACCGCGCTGCTCGAACGCGAGCTCGGCAAAGCCTCCTTCGCCCTGCAATACGCGGTGGCGCGGCCCAGCAACATCCTCCAGGCCTGCACCGGCGATCAGATTGCGGACTACCTGCTGCCGGCCGTGCGCGGCGAGCGCGTTGAGTGCCTGGCCATGACCGAGCCGGGCGCGGGGTCGGACCTGCGCGCCATATCGACCCGCGCCGAGCGCGACGGCGACGGCTACGTGATCAACGGCAACAAGCATTTCATCAGCCAGGCCGAGCACGCCGACTTCGCTATCCTGTTCGCCGCGACCGGTGTCGAGGAGACCGCGCGCGGTCCGCGCAAGAAGATCACGTCCTTCCTGGTCGACATGGGCACGCCGGGCTTCGAGGTGCGGCGCGGGCCGACTCCGGTCTCGCACCGCGGCCACCACCCCTGCGAGCTCTTTTTCACCGACTGCCGGATCGGTGCCGACAAGGTCTTGGGCGAGGTCGACAAGGGCTTCGAGGTCGCCAACACCTGGCTCGGCGCGACCCGGATCTGGGTCGCGGCCAACTGCGTCGGCCGGGCCCAACGGGCGCTCGATCTCTCGGTCGAATGGGCGGCGACGCGCAAGCAGTTCGGCCAGACCATCGGCCGCTTCCAGGGCACCTCGTTCAAGCTCGCCGACATGGCGACCGAACTGGCCGCCGCCGAGTTCCTGACGCTCCACGCCGCCTGGAAAATCGATCAGGGCAGCATGACCGACCAAGACGCGGCCATGGCCAAGCTCTACGCCACCGAGATGCTCGGCCGGGTCACCGATCACGCGGTGCAGATTTTCGGCGGCATGGGACTGATGGACAGCCTGCCGCTCGAACGTTTGTGGCGCGATGCCCGGGTCGAACGCATCTGGGACGGCACTAGCGAAATCCAGCGCCACATCATCTCGCGCGCCCTGCTGCGGCCCCATGGCGGTTGAACCGGCAATGGCGACCGCCCTCGACACCGCGGGGCCGGATGCTGCGCCTGCGTGGCCCGATCTCACGCGCCTGCTTGCGCCCCGGCATATCGCGGTCGTGGGCGGGCGCGAGGCCGCCGTCGTCGTGCGCCAATGCCGGGCTGGCGGATTCTCCGGACCGATCTGGCCGGTCAATCCGGGCCGCGCGGAGATCGAGGGTTTGGCCTGCTACGACAGCGTGGCGGCCTTGCCCGAACCCCCCGATCTGAGCTTCGTCGCGGTGCCGCGCGATGCCACCGTGGACGTGGTGCGCGCGCTGGCGGCGCGCGGTGCCGGCGGCGCGGTCTGTTATGCCGCGGGTTTCGCCGAGGTCGGCCCCGATGGCGCCGAGCTGCAGCGCGAGCTGGTCGCCGCCGCCGGCGACATGCCGCTCGTGGGGCCCAACTGCTTCGGCCTGCTCAACTATCTGGATAGCGCCATGCTGTGGCCGGAACAACACGGCGGCGCGGCGGTATCGCGCGGGGTCGCGATCGTGACCCAGAGCGGCAACATGGGCATCAATCTGACCATGCAGGGGCGCTCCCTGCCGATCGCCTACATGATCTCGATCGGCAATCAGGCGGCGCTCGGCTTCGCCGACTACATCGCCGCCCTTGCCGAGGACGAACGGGTCAGCGCTATCGGGCTCTACATCGAGGGCCTGACCGACGTCGCCGCGTTCTCGCGCGCCGCGGCCCGCGCCCTCGAGCGCGGCGTGCCCATCGTCGCGATCAAGAGCGGCGGTTCCGAGACCGGGGCGCGCGCGGCCATGAGCCATACGTCCGCGCTGGCCGGCACCGAGGCGCTCAACGACGCGCTGTTCCGGCGTTTGGGAATCGCCCGAGTCGCCTCGCTGCACGGCTTCCTGGAGACGCTCAAGTTCCTGGATCTGGCTGGGCCGCTCGGCGGCCGGCGCCTGGGCCTGATGAGCAGCTCGGGCGGAGAAGCGGCGCTGTTCGCCGACCTCGCCACCGCGCGCGGCTTCGTCTTCCCGCCGCTCG
>CAXMQD010000348.1:0-4209 GCA_964194965.1 uncultured Acidimicrobiia bacterium
CTGATGACCGAGCCGGGCGACATGAGCGACCCACACATACGCCGGATCGCGCAGTCTGTCGGCGTCGACGTCGATCTCATGACGAGGGACATGAAGTCTCCGGAGATCCAGGCCATGATCGCGCGCAACCACGAACTGGCCCAGTCGCTCCAGATCACGGGCACCCCGGCCTTCGTGATTGGCGACACCCTGGTGCCCGGCGCCGTCGACCGCCAGACCCTCGAGCGCTTGGTCGCCCAGGCCCGCGCCAAGCAGAGCTAGATTCCCAGCGCGATCAGAATCACCGAGGGAACCACGACGAACACGGCGAGCACGGTGCGCGCCGTCAGCTTTTCGCGACGGAAGACCGCCACGCTTAGCAGCATGGTGAACACCGGCGAACAGGCGACGATCGGGACCACGGTCACGATTTGCCCACGCAGCAGCGCGGTGTTCAGCGACAGGAGCGAGGTCCCCATGATCACGCCGGCGGCCATGAACCAATAGGGTCCGCCGCCGCGCCACGGTACGGGCTGGGCGGCCGGGCGCAGGCGATGAACCACGGCCATGACCAGGGCCGAGACCGAGAATCCGACCAGCCCGGCAAAATAGGGATCGGGCGTGATGTCCAGGCCGAGCTTGGTGAGCACGTGCCCCATCGAGCGCACCGCCGCCGCGCCGACCGGCAAACCAAGCGCCCAAAGTGGCCAGGTAACCGCGGCCCGATTGCCGCGCCAGGCCAGCACGACGACAGCGGCGATAATGCCCAGAGTGCCCAAGGCAGTCGTCCAGGTCAGGCTCTCGCCGAGCCAGAGCACGCCGAGTGCGGCGCCGAATAGCGGCGAGGTGGAACTCAAGGTGCTGGCCAATGTCGGCCCGAGATGACGCATCCCGGCGACCGCGAGATTGGCCGAAACCGCGGGGCGGAACAGCCCGATCAAAACGAAAATCCAGACCGCCGACTGGGACCAGTTCGCCCCGACCAGCATGAACGGCGCCAACAACCAGTAAAAAATCGCCGAGGACGCGATCGAAATCGCCGCGCCGCTATCGGATTTTACGCGTGCGAGCCCGAGGTTTTGGAATTGCGCTCCGACCGCGAACAACAGCGCCGAAGTCAAGGCAAACCAGATCGGGGAAACGTCGCTGAGCAACCTACGGCTCCAGGGTTCTGTGTGATTGTAGGCCGGGAAACCCGCCGAGGAACGTTGTATCGCACTGCCCAATTGCGCGCCTTGTGCAATGTTAGCAGTTCCGGCGCCGGGGCGGCACGGGAATAACCGCCGCCGCAGCCATCGCCCCTCATGCATTGCGCCCGCGCGGTGGGCTGTGATATCGCTTGATCCATGCTGACGGCGGCCGCTCGCGGGCGAGCGCGGTCGGCCACGAAGGGGGGGCGCGGGTGGCCAAAGCGGCGAATGTTCTGATTCTGAACGGACCCAACCTGAACATGCTGGGCATGCGTCAGCCGGAGATCTATGGCGCGGCAACGCTTGCCGACATCAAGGCGGCCTGCGAATCGCGCGCCAAGGACCTGGGCCTGGCCGTCGAGTGCCGCCAGTCCAACAGCGAGGGCGAGCTGGTCGGCTGGATCCAGGCCGCGCGCGGCACCATGCAGGGCGTCATCATCAACCCGGGCGCCTATAGCCACACCTCGGTGGCGATCCTGGATGCGCTTTTGATCGCCGAACTGCCAATCGTCGAGGTGCACCTGTCCAACATCCACCAGCGCGAGGATTTCCGCCACCACTCCTACGTCTCCAAGGCGGCGCAAGGCGTGATCTGCGGTTTCGGGGCGCGCGGCTACATCATGGCGCTGGAGGCCCTCGCCAGCCAGTTGGCCGAAAGCCAAGAGGCGTAACTCCAAGGGTCCTTGAAAATGGCCAAGTTCGAACCAGACGACGACTTGATCCGGCGGTTGGCGGCGCTCCTAGAGGAAACCGGCCTGAGCGAGATCGAATTCGAGGCAGACGGCAAGCGCATCCGCGTCGGCCGTGGCGGCGGGTCCGTCGCCACGGCCGCCGGACCGGCGCCGAGCACCGCGTCGCCCGCCGGCGCGCCGGTCCCGGGCGCCCCGCCAGGCACCCCACTGGGCGCCGAAGCCGTGCCCGCTGGCGCCGTGACCTCACCCATGGTCGGCACGGTCTACTTGGCGGCCGAGCCGGGCGCGGCCGCCCTGGTCAAGGTCGGCGATAAGGTCACCGAGGGCCAGACCCTGTTGATCATCGAGGCCATGAAGGTGATGAACCCCCTGGCCAGCCCGCACGCCGGAACCGTAACTCAGAGTCTGGTCAGCGACGGCCAGCCGGTCGAGTTCGGCGAACCGCTGCTGATCCTCGAATAACGTCGACCTTCGCCAACGGCATGTTCGAAAAAGTCCTCATCGCGAACCGGGGCGAGATTGCGCTCAGGATTCATCGAGCCTGCCGCGAGATGGGCATCGAGACCGTGGCCGTGCATTCGACCGCCGACGCCGAGGCCATGCACGTGCGGCTCGCCGACGAAAGCGTCTGCATCGGCCCGCCGCCGGCCAAGGACAGCTACCTAAATGCCTCCGCGATCCTCTCCGCGGCCACGATTACCGGGGCCGACGCGATCCATCCTGGGGTCGGATTCCTGTCAGAGAACCCGGACTTCGCGGCCATGGTCGCGGAGCACGGCCTGGTGTTCATCGGCCCCAAGCCCGAGCATATCAGCCTGATGGGCGATAAAATCGCCGCCAAGCAGGCCGCCGACGACCTAGGTATACCGGTGGTGCCCGGTTCCGATGGCGCGATCGCTTCGGCCGAGGAGGCGGCGGATTTCGCCGAGCGGATCGGCTATCCGGTGCTGATCAAGGCGGCGGCCGGCGGCGGCGGGCGCGGCATGAAGCTGGCGCCGACCCAGGGCGAGTTGCTCGAGGCCTTCAATTTCGCCCGCACCGAGGCCAAGGCCTCGTTCGGTTTCGACGCGGTCTACTTGGAGAAATTCCTCGACCATCCGCGCCACGTCGAGGTGCAGATCATGGCCGACGGTCTGGGCAACGTGGTGCATCTGGGCGAGCGCGACTGTTCCCTGCAGCGACGTCATCAGAAACTGCTCGAGGAAACCCCCTCCCCCGCCCTCAACGCCGAGGCGCGCGACCGCATCGGGCGCCTGACCGCCGAGGCCATCGGCCGGCTCGGCTATCAGAGCGCGGGCACCGTCGAGTACCTTTTCGAGGATGGCGAATTCTACTTCATCGAGATGAACACCCGCCTGCAGGTCGAGCATCCGATTACCGAAGCAATCACCGGCATCGACCTGGTGCGCGAGCAGATTCGCATCGCCGCCGGCCTGCCCATGAGCTTCGGCCAGGACGACATCGGTTTCTCCGGCCACGCCATCGAATGCCGGATCAACGCCGAAGACCCGGTGACCTTCGTGCCCTCGCCGGGCGTGGTGACCGACTACCACGCGCCTGGCGGGCTCGGCGTACGGGTCGATTCCGGGCTCTATGCCGGCTACCGGGTGCCGCCCTACTACGACAGCCTGGTCGCCAAGCTGATCGTCCACGGCCAGACCCGCAATGAATGCCTGATGCGCCTGCGCCGCGCGCTCGAGGAGTTCGTGGTCGCCGGCGTCAACACCACGATCCCGCTGCATCAGCGCCTGATCGGCGAAAGCGACTTTATCAACGGCGACTACGACATCCACTGGCTCGAACGCTTCGTCAGCAGCTTGGCGGAGGGCACCTACTGAAGTTCCCCCACGACACTAGGACCTCGCGTATTTCCGCCACACCATCTATCATGCCGACGCGATGGAACTGACGCCGGACATCCTGCTCCGCGCCTATGCGATCGGCATCTTCCCAATGGCCGAGGGGCGCGAGCACCGCGAACTCCACTGGATCGATCCGGAGCAGCGCGGCGTGCTGCCGCTCGACTCATTCCACGTACCGCGCAAGCTGCGGCGGCGCATCCGGCGCGGCGATTTCAAGGTCACCTGCGACAACGCCTTCGCAAAGGTCATCGAATCCTGCGCCGAGCCGGCCGACAACCGGCCCGATACCTGGATCAACCCGGCGATCCAGAACCTCTATTCCGAGCTTCACGGCATGGGCTTCGCCCATTCGATCGAATGCTGGCAGGACGACGAGCTGGTCGGCGGGCTCTACGGCGTGTCGCTCGGCGCCGCGTTTTTCGGCGAGTCCATGTTCAGCCGCGTGGCCGACGCCAGCAAGGTGGCGCTCACGCACCTGGTGCTGCG
>CAXMQD010000349.1:0-7242 GCA_964194965.1 uncultured Acidimicrobiia bacterium
TTGCGGCGCGGGAGACGCGAAGCTTTTCGCCGCGGCCGCGCTTTGGGCGGGGCCGGAACTGATCCTTCCCCTTGGGCTTTACACCACTTTGGCCGGCGGCGTGATGGTGCTGTTCATGTGGTTTCAACACCGGCTGGCCCGCGCGCCCAGCGCCAGCATGATCTTGCAGACGCCCACCGATGCGAACTTCTCGAAGCAACCTATGCCTTACGGGGCCGCAATCGCAGTGGGTGGTCTTTACGTGGCCTTTACACTGTTACAGGTAAAATAAAGTCATGTCAGTGCGAAACATTATACTGGTTCTGGTCGCGGTCGCGATAACCGCGGGAACCGGCTTGGTTGCGCGGAGTTGGATCAACAACCAGCGCAATGAGCCGGTCACCGCGGCGGCGCCACCGCCAGACACAAAGACCTATGTCCTGGTCGCGAACAAGCCACTGCCGACGGGCGCCTTCATCAAGGAAAACCGCTTGACTTGGCAGTCCTGGCCGGACGAGAAACTCCACCCGAGTTACATGATCCGAGACAAAGTCAATTTGAAGGACCTGGTCGGTTCGGTCGTACGCCGGCCGATCGCGGCCGGCGAGCCGGTCACCACTGGCCGAATCATCAAACCCGGCAGCCGTGGTTTCCTCGCGGCGGTCATGCGCCCCGGCTACCGCGCCGTCTCCTTGCGGGTCAATGCGACGTCAAGCATCTCCGGATTGGTTTTTCCCGGCGATCGGGTCGACATCATCCTGACCCACGACGTGTCCGCCGGGCGGGTCAGCGAAACTATTCTCACCAATGTTCGTATTCTGGCGATTGACCAGCAGACGAACGATCAGACGCAGGCGCCGAAATTAGGCAAGCACGCTACATTCGAAGTCACACCCAAGCAGGCTGAAATGGTTACGGTCCTGAGCGACATGGGGAGACTGTCGCTAAGCCTGCGTAGCCTCGCCAAGGATGACGCCGAGCTCGAGCGCTTGGCAAACTCCGACGAATTACCCGCCGAAGCCGAGACGGAGAAAGGCACGACCCATACCTTTACCTCCGAAGTCAGCCGATTGATACGGAGAGGTTCGCTTCTGGACCAGGATAGGATCCAGGTCATTCGCGGCGGCAGAACAACAGAACTCCGCTTCAAGAAGGGTAAATTGGTCGACTCCGTCTCGTTGGATCCGGCCCCGAAAACTCCGTCGGCAGACAATATCCTCAACTTGCCGACAAGCGAGCAATTGACCAAAAAAGTCGACCGAGAGATCTCGTCGGCGAAATTTGCGAAGGAGCAATAATCGTGTCGCGCAACAGGGTTAGCGCCCTCGCCCTCCTTATATTGGTCATGCTTTGGCCGATTGCGGCGACAGCGCAGATTTCAGGGACGATGGAACCGAAGGCCGGCGGAAGCATCTCCATCGAGCTCAACGAAGGACAACTCGTTCGGTTCGACAAACCGGCCGCTTCGGTGTTCATCACCAACCCGAGTGTCGCGGACGTCAATGTCCGTTCCACGCAGCTGGTTTACCTATTCGGTAGAACTCCGGGCAAGACCACCTTGTTCGCGCTAGACAGCGAGGACAACGTGATCGCCAATATGGAAGTCGTGGTCCAGCACAACCTGACCCGGCTTCAGGGCGCGCTGGAGGTCTTGCTGCCAACATCGGGCGTCAACGTGGCCTCGATCGACGGCGCGATCATCCTCAGCGGCACCGTGGCTACCGCCGCCGACGCGGAAAACGCGCGGCGCGTCGCGGCCCGCTTCATCGCCGACGGGGACGAAGTCATCAACCGCCTGGCGGTGACCGAACCCAACCAGGTCAGTCTCCGGGTTCAGATCGCCGAGGTGAAGCGCAACATCCTCAACCAGTTTGGCGTCAACATGGACGTGTTGCTCGACTCGAGTAACATAGTGCTCGGCATCGCCTCCAATTTCACCGCGCTCACGACGAATGCCACGACGGCCTTCGGCGCCGGCTCAATCGGCTCGGTGGACATTAACGGCGTCATCGACGCGCTGGCTGAAGACGGACTGGTGACGATCCTATCCGAGCCGAACCTGACGGCACTTTCGGGCGAAACCGCGAGTTTCCATTCCGGCGGACAGTTCCCGATCGAGACGTCGCAGATCACCGCGGCCGGCAACACCATCGTCGACATCGTGTTCTATGACTTCGGTATCAGCCTCGAGTTCACGCCCACGGTCATTGGTAAGAGCCGGATAAACCTGAGGGTCAGGCCCGAAGTCAGCACGCTTGACTTCTCGATCGCTCGCAACGGCGTCCCCGGACTTTCGACCCGGCGCGCCGATACCGCGATCGAACTGGCGTCCGGGCAGAGCTTTGTCATCGCCGGACTGCTGTCGGAGGCATCTTCCGAGAATATCGAAAAGACGCCCGGTCTCGGCGACATTCCGATCCTGGGCGACTTGTTCAGGAGCGAGCAGTTCCGGCGCGACGAGACCGAACTGATTATCGTCGTAACACCCTATCTGGTGCGGCCGGTTTCCAACGAACGGATACCGCTGCCGACCGACCCCTTCATGCGCGGGCTGCCGATTGCCAACGGAAACGCCCAAGGGGGCAGCACGCTGTCGAAGTACATTCCGGTTCCCTCTGGTACCACCGCGGTCGCGGGGCAACTCGGTTCGCCCAATTACATCCTGGATTGAGGAAGATCAAATGCCAGACATGAAATCCAAGTCCAGGCTCGCCAAACTGCTTGCGGTGTTCGGGACCGTGACGCTTCTCGGCGCGTGTCATGTAAACCCGGACACCCAAAGCGCGGGCGAGGTCTTTAGAAGTCACACAGTCGACAGCGCCAATTGGCAGCAGATTCCCGGTAGGGTCGTGAGCCAGGTCGAACCGATCACATTCGTCCACACCGCCAGCTTCGATCCCGGCGAGACCGCGCTGAACGAGGTGGAGTTCGATCGCCTGCTCGCGTTCCTCCAAAACAGCGGCGTCCACCAAGGCGCGCGTATCGAAATCGACGGCCCACGCGGCGGCGGCGAATACTTCGACCCCGTGACTGCGGCCAGGGTCGCCGATATCGAGGCCAGACTTACTGCAATCGGTCTGCGCAGCGAGATTCCGGTCCGACCCGTGACTTCGTTATTGCGTCCCGACGACGCCATCGCGGTCAGCGTAACCCGCGCCGTGGTCATTATGCCCGATTGTACCGCACCTCAGCCAGATCCGGCGATGCGTCCCGAGTACAACTACAACTGCAGCAACACCGCTGCATTGGGCATGATGGTCGCCAACCCGCTCGACCTCGAACGCGGCCGCAATGAAGGCGCCGCCGACGGGGAACGGTCCGCAAAGGTCATTGAACTCTATCGCCTACGCCAACCCACGGGGTATTCCAGTCAATGAGCGCTGCAGAAAGACTCCTGGATCTCCAGGAAGATGATTTCGCGCCCGCGGCGGCTGAGTGTATCGCCTTCGTGAGCGACAACCAGACTCGCGGTATCGTCGAGTCGATGATGTCACAGTTCTTCGACTCGCCGGTCTTGCGCGATGGCGGCAGCCAGGAGGCACTCGAGTACCTCGCGGAGGTCCCGGCGCCCAAGATCATCATCGTTGACATCTGTGAATCCGCGGCGCCCCTTACCGCCATGTTGTCGTTGACCGCGGCCTTCACCGAGGACACCCGGCTGATCGGCATCGGGACCATCAATGACATCAATCTCTATCGCGAGATGGTCGGCGCCGGAATTACCGATTATTTGGTCAAGCCGGTGACCGAAAAAGCGCTCGCCGCCGCGCTCGCCCGCGCCGAGGAACCGAGCCACCCGCCCGTGGGCCCGGAGGAAACGGCCAACTCGGATCACGTCCGGCGCATTGCCGTAATCGGTTCGCGCGGCGGAGTCGGGGCGAGCAGCCTGGCGGTCAATCTGGGTTGGATTCTCAGCCAGGAAAAAAAGAAGAAGACCGCGATTATCGACCTCGACCTGGAATTCGGCACGGTAGCCCTACTCCTCGACCTCGAGCCAACGACCGGCCTGCGCGAGGCGCTTGAGAGCCCGGGCCGCATCGACAGCCTATTTGTCGAGAGCGCTACGGCCCGGTTGACCGAGAACCTCTCCGTCATGGCGACGGAAGAGACCCTGTCGAGCGAAGTCCACTTCAAACCGGAGGCCATCGACCTTCTGTTCGACAGCCTCGGCCGCACCAACGAGTATATTATCGTCGACCTGCCGCGCTCCGCGCTCGCTGTCCGCCAGCGCATCTTCGAGACGGTCACCGATATCCTCTTGATCACGGAACTCACTCTTCCCGGGTTGCGGGATGCCATGCGCATCATCTCCAGCATCGAAGAGACCGTTTCCGGAAAATCGGTAATCGTGATCGCCAATCGGACCGGGTCGCCGCAGCAGGCGATGTCGCCCAAGGATTTTCAGAAAGCGCTCGGCCACAAAATCGAGTTCCTGATCCCACAGGACGATAAGGCGTTCAAACAGGCCGCCAATAACGGTAAACCTCTGATCCAAGTCGATTCACGCAGCAAGCCGGCCAAGGCAATGCAAAGTATCGTTGGCAAGCTCACCGGTGAGAAAAAATCGGCAAAGAACAAGGACGCGGGCGCCCGCGAAAGCAAGTCCGGGAAGAAGTCGTCCTGGAGCCGGATGTTCAAGAAAGGCTAGGCGGTTATGGAGGGGGCAAGCGCAACGAACGGCCTGGCCTCACCCGGTTCGGGTGAGGTTAAGTCCGCGGGCGCGCGCGTCCAGGACGTGAAGGTCGCTCATTACCTGGAAGAGCTTAAGCCGAAGGTACTCGCCGCCTTCGAGAACGACCAAGTGGCCTCGTTGCCGCGACCCGAGCTTGCCGTGCGTATCGGCCAGATCGTCACCACGGATACCGAGCAAGAGGCGTTAAATCTGCTCGACCGCCGAAATCTGGTCGGCGGCCTAATCAACTGGCTTCTCCATTGCAGCCCCAAGGCTCCGCCCAGACCCGACCGCTCCGCGGCGCGCACGGGGGGCGCCAATCGCAATGCCGCGCCTGCCGCCCGGAAGGGTGCCGAAAGCAAAACCAACAGCCAAGGCACCGAGCGCGATACCTCCGCATATTCCGAGACCGTCGAGGAAGCCAAGCAAACCATTCAGCCGCTGGTCATGGATCGACTGGACGTCTCGGCCGCATCTCAGTTGCCGCGCGACGAGCTGTCTCACCAACTTCGCGAAATCGTCGGTGAGGTCCTCAACGAAGAGAAACTTCAGCTCAATGGATCCGAGCAATCCGCGGTCGTCGAACTATTGCTCGACGACATGCTGGGCCTGGGCCCGCTCGAGCCGCTGCTGGCGGACGACACGATAACAGACATCATGGTCAACGGCCCCTATCAGACCTACATCGAACGTAGCGGAAAATTGGAAGTCACGGACGTCAAATTCCGCAATAACGAGCACGTGCTGAACATCGCGCGCCGCATCGTGTCGATCATCGGCCGCCGCGTCGACGAGACCAGTCCGCTAGTGGATGCCCGATTGATGGACGGCAGTCGTGTCAACATCATCATCCCGCCGCTCGCCATCGACGGACCGGCGATCTCGATTCGTAAGTTCGCCAAGAAGTCCATCACCCTCGACGTGATGAACCGCCAGAACAATATTTCCGACGCCATGGCCACGGTGCTCAAGATAGCTTCGCGCAGCCAGCTTAATATCGTGATCTCGGGCGGTACCGGCTCCGGTAAGACGACACTGCTCAACGCTATGTCGCAGATGATCGAGGAAAGCGAGCGCATCGTCACCATCGAGGATGCGGCCGAGTTGCAGCTGCAGCAGCCACACGTGGTGCGTCTCGAAACGCGCCCCGCGAACCTCGAGGGAACCGGCGAAATCAGCATGCGCGATTTGGTCAAGAACGCGCTGCGGATGCGGCCGGACCGCATCATCCTCGGCGAGGTCCGCGGATCGGAAGCGGTCGACATGCTCCAAGCCATGAACACCGGCCACGATGGCTCGCTCGGCACGGTTCACGCCAACCGCCCGCGCGAGGCCTTGACCCGGCTCGAGAACATGGTCGGCATGGCCGGCATCAATCTTCCCGCCAAGGCCGTGCGCACTCAAATCGCCGCGGCGCTCGACATGATCGTTCAGGTCTCGCGCATGCGCGACGGCGTGCGCCGGATCACCCACATCACCGAAATCGTGGGTATGGAAGGCGACATCATCACCACCCAGGACCTGTTCAATTTTGAATTCGAGGGCGAGGGCCTCGACGGCATGTTGAAAGGCAACTTCCGCTCGACCGGCCTACGCCCCCACTTCGCACCCAAGGCGGCCTATTTCGGGCTCGAGAAACGGCTTCTGGAGTGCATGTGATGGACTTGAAGGCATTTCTCGGCAATAGCCCGGAGCTGTGGCTGATCATCGCCGCACCGCTCGGATTGCTGCTGCTCCTGATCGTGTTCTTTGCCGGTGGCGGCGAACAGCGCCAGATCGCGAAGCGGGTTACCCGTATCAAGAAGAGCCATGCCGAGAAACCGACGCCGATCCAGATTATCAGCGCCCGGCGCAAAACCGAATCGGGTGGGCTCCCGGCGGTCGAGGAAATCATCAAACGGTGGATTCCACGCCAGGAAATGCTGCGGCTGCGGCTAATTCGCGCCGGACTCGAGATCTCCTTCGGAACTTACTTCATGATCTGCGCGATCGTCGGCGTCGCGACCATGGTTCCCGCCGCGATATTCGGCCTGCCCCCGCTGGCCGCGGTCCTGGCCGGGGTATTCGTCGGGCTCGGCCTACCCCACAATATAGTCGGCAGTATGTTCAAGAAACGCCAAATGCGTTTCATCTTGTACTTCCCCGACGCCATCGATCTGATGGTGCGCGGCATCAAGGCCGGCGTGCCGATCACCGAGGCCATCAAAGCGGTGAGCGAGGAGATTCCCGATCCCGTCGGCATCGAGCTGAAGCGGATCGCCGATGGTGTCCGAGTTGGACGCAAGATGGACGAGCTCTTGGAGGAGACCTGCAAGCGGCTCGACCTGCCGGAGTTTAACTTCTTCGCCATCACCCTTTCGATCCAGACCGAAACCGGCGGCAATTTGGCGGAGACTCTGAACAATCTCGCCGAGGTGCTGCGCGGCCGCCGTCAACTCAAACGGAAGATTAAGGCGCTGTCCTCGGAAGCCAAGGCGAGCGCCTATATCATCGGCTCGCTGCCGTTCATCATGTGCCTGCTGATCTACCTGACGAACGAATCGTACATCGTGGGTTTGTTCACCGATCCGCGCGGCCAAGTCATGATCGGT
>CAXMQD010000350.1:0-2274 GCA_964194965.1 uncultured Acidimicrobiia bacterium
GCCGCCGGGTTGCACGCATGGTGGCGATACGGGACGCGGTGGTGCGCGGCACCGGCATCGACCGCGCGGCCCTGATCGCGCCGGGCCAGCGGCAGCCGCAAGTGCGCGCGCGGCACCTGCCCATGTGCTTGATCCGCGAGCTTTGCCCCGGAGTTTCATTGGCGGCGATCGGCAAAGTGCTCGATCGCGATCCCTCCACGGTGCTCTATGGTTGCCGCCGCGCCGAGGCGTTGCGGCGCCACGATCGTGCCTTCCGCGACACCTATCTGCGAATCCGGCACGCGCTGGTCGCCGGATGTTCGGAAGGCGGGGTCTCGTGACTAGGACGGCCAAGCGGCGCCGCGACCGAAAAACCCACTCGGCCCCGCCGACCAAGGTCCGCCCGAGCGCAACCAGCACGGCGACGTGATCCGCAGCGAACCCGGCACGGATGCCGGCGTATTCCACCGGCGCGTGACCACCCAGTCCGCGCTCGACCGCTACCTGAGCCGGAGCCAGATCAACCAGCGCCAGTTCGACGCCGGCGTCAAGCTGTACCGCCTGTGGCGCGCCGCCGGCGGCGCCCAGCGGATTACCATGTCCTACGAGGTGCGCATCCCGGCCCGTCGCGAGTTGAGCGAAGATCAGGCCGCGTTACGTGGACGCCTGACCGAGGTGCTGCGCGCCACGGGTCCACTCGGCGGCATTCTGGTTCACGTCTGCCTCTGTGGCGAGGCGGCGCGGACCTGGGCGTCGTCGCGCGGCGACACGCCGCAAGCCGGGGTCGTGGTGTTGCGTCTGGCGCTCGACGCGCTCGGCGACTACTGGAAGCTGTGATTCGTTCGTGGCCGCGGCACGCACGTTAAGATTGCTTTAACCTTATTGCGGGCAGGATCGTACCTAGGGTCCGGCGCGGCCGCGCCGGCGGTCCGAAATTTATCGAGAAGGCAGGTCAACATGTTTTCCAAAGACAGCAAGTCATCCGCCACGCCGGCCACCTCGGCTACGGCCAGCGACGACAACGGTTCAGCCGGTTTCAGTGGCGGCAGCGCCACCAATAGCGGCAGCGCCAAGGCGAGCGGCGTGCCCTCGATCATCTCTCCCGACCTCAAGATCATCGGTGACTTGAAGTCGGGCGGCGACATCCAAATCGACGGCACCGTCGACGGCGACATCAACAGCCGCCTCTTGACCATCGGCGAGCAAGCCGTCGTCGAGGGTTGCATCGTCGCCGACACGGTGCGCATCTCCGGCACGGTCAAGGGTCAGATCAAGGCGCGCATCGTCCATCTGGACAAGGTCGCCCGGGTTATCGGCGATGTGACCCACGAGACCTTGACCATGGAGGCCGGCGCCTCCCTCGAGGGTCAAGTCAAGCGTTTGGAGCCGGCGCGCACCACGACCACCGCCAAGGTCGCGTCAATGCGCCCTGCGGCTTCGGCCAACGATTCCGAGTCAAGCTACGGCGGCGCCAAAAGCGCGACCGCGAGCCCGGCGGCCTAACCTGTAAAGCTAAGCGTCTTCGTTCGGGTAACGTCCGGGGATCAAGACACGCGTGTGGCCCCGCCGGGAAACCGGCGGGGCTTTTTTTTACGGCGCCGGCGGCCACGGGAGCGGCACTCGAAAAATAATTGCCATCTTCCAACGGAAAGGGTCTTGCCAGCGTGACGCTGACGAGGGACGTTAAACCCAGGCTCGAGAGTTAGGCCTCCGAAACGTGGCCGCGATCTTTTAGCTCCGCCGCGCCAACGCCAATCCGAGACCCGCCCCCACCAACAGTCCGCCGGTCACCCGGTTGCGAACGCGCGCTCGGGCGCGGCTGGTGAGCCACGGCCGCAACCGCCCGCCGAGCAACGCGTAGCTTCCGTCGAGCAGGATCTGCACCACCAGGAAGGTGACGCAGAGAGCCGCGATCTGCGGGCCGAGGGCGCGGGTGGGGTCGAGGAACTGCGGGAAGAAGGCGGCGAAGAAAAACAGGGTCTTGGGGTTGGTCGCGTTGACCACCACGCCGGTCCAGTAGAGCCGCGCCCGCGACACCGAAGGCGCCGCGATATCGCCGAGCGCGACCGGCGCCGCGCGCCACTGCCGAATGCCGAGGTAGACCAGATAGGCGACGCCCAACCAGCGCAGCCACTCGAACCATTCCGAGAGCAACGCCATGGCCGAGGCCATGCCGAAGCCGACCAGCACGAGCTGCCCGACCACCGCCGTGCTCACCCCGGCCACCGACACCAGCGCCCCGCGCGTGCCATGGGCCAAGGCATTCGCCACAATGAGCGCCACCGCCGGCCCGGG
>CAXMQD010000351.1:0-2927 GCA_964194965.1 uncultured Acidimicrobiia bacterium
CTTCGCGGTCGAAATTTGGGGTCAGAGCCAGTTTTCCGACCTCGACCCCACGATCTCCATGCGCATCGTACTGCCCGGCGCAACCGCGATCATACTCGGCCTTCAGATCGTCTTTTCGAGCTTCTTCTTCAGCGTGCTCGAGCTGTCGCGGCGATAGGACCCGCGGCCGGCTGGCCGCGGAAGCCGCCCCTCTCCATTAATCTCTCCTTAGCGGATTTCGGCGATGCTGCGGCATGGCCACTATCCACGATCACGTGCCCCCGACCGCCACTCAAAACCGGAACCCATCCACCGGTCGCCCAGGCGAAGAGGTCGATTTCCCGCCCATGGAGGCCGCCACCGTCACGACCGCGCCCGGACACTCCATGGGACTGCTGGCGGGCCTCCACGAGGCCCTGGTGTTCAACCGGCGCACCCAGGTGCTAAGCGAGAGGCTCGCCGCCCTGCTTCCGGAAAATGCCAAAATCCTGGACGTCGGCTGCGGCGACGGCCTGATCGACCTACTGATCGCCGAGCGCCGCCCCGACGTGACCATTTCAGGGGTCGACTTCATCGTGCGCACCGAGACCCACATCCCAGTCACGCAGTTCGACGGTCGGCGCTTACCATTCGACGATGGCGCCTTCGACGTGGTGATGTTCGTCGACGTCCTGCACCACACCGAGCACCCGGAGGTCCTGCTCAACGAGGCGCGCCGGGTCGCCAACCGAGCGGTGGTCCTCAAGGACCACACCCGGGACGGGTTTCTGGCCGGCCCGACGCTGCGGTTCATGGACTGGGTCGGCAACGCCCCCCACGGCATTCCCCTGCCCTATAACTACTGGCCGGAGCGGCGCTGGCGCGAAGCCTTCACCGGGCTCGGCTTGACACCGAAGATCTGGCTCAACAAGCTGGGACTCTATACGGTGCCGGCCAACTGGCTGTTTGACCGCTCCCTGCATTTCATTGCCCGCCTGGATCCGATTTGAACCTCCATGCAAGAAAAGACCGTCAAACCTTTGAAGCAGTGGCTATTTGCTCTGCTCAAGCTAGCGGTTTCTATCGGTTTTCTGGCGCTGCTGCTGCGTGGCCTGGACCTGGCCACGGTGGTCGCGGTGCTCGGACGGCTGCCGGCCACGGCGATTGCCGCCGGGTTGATCCTGATGCTGGCCCAGTTCGTGGTCCTCGGCCTGCGCTGGTGGCTGGTGATGGCCGCGATCGAGGCGCCAATCGCATTCGGTAAAGCGCTGCCGATCACCTTCATCGGAGGTTTTTTCAATCAAGTGCTGCCGACCTCCTTCGGCGGCGATGCGGTACGCATGTGGCAGGCCCACCGGCTTGGCATCGGCGGCCAGGCCGCCGTGATCGGGGTCCTGTTGGAGCGCATCAGCGGCCTGTTCGGCCTGGTGGTTCTGACCGCCCTGGGCGCCGCCTATCTGGGCAGCGACATCGACGATCGGCTCGTCCGCCTCGGTCTGCTCGCCACCCTGCCGTTGGCGGTCGCCGGGGTTCTGGCTCTCGCCGCACTCGATCGCCTGCCCGAACGCTGGCGCCGCGCGCCTCTGCTTCGCGAGGCGGCGCCCCTGGCCCGGGATTCGCGCCGCGTATTCCTGGCACCGGCCAATGCCCTACCGCTGCTGCTGCTGTCGATGCTGAGCCACGTCCTGGCGGCCACGGCGATCTACGCCTTCGCCGAAGGCTTGCAGCTCGGATTACCGTTTGCGACCTGCGTGGCGCTGTTTTCGGCGGTCATCCTGGTAACCACAATTCCGATTTCCTTCGCCGGCTGGGGCCTGCGCGAAGGCGCCATGGTGGCGCTGTTCGCCTTCGCCGGCCTGGGCGCCGATACCGCGCTCGCGCTCTCGCTGGCCTTCGGCGCGAGCTATTTGGTGGCGTCCCTGCCGGGCTGCGCGCTGTGGCTCGCGTGGCGCCACGCCCCAAGTACTGGCGCGGCGTCCCGCTAACGGAACCGGCGTCAACGCACGACGCGGAACAGGCGGAATCTCTCGGCAAGCGCGTCCGGAAGCGCGACCGGCGCCAACCAGGGCGGCAGCCGGCCTTCCAATAGCCGCTGGTAAAGCGTCACGCCTTCCGCCTCCCCGACGTAGAACAGGCGTTCCCGGGGACTTGGACAGAGCAGCGCGAGTTCGATGCCACGCGCATCGACGATCGCCTTGCTGGCGGCCGGGTCGACGGCGCTGAACATGCGGTAGACGTCGAGGATGCCCGGCGCGTTGCGATGATAGGGCGCCGCGAGCACGGCGTGCTGGGTCCGGTACAGCAACTCCGGGCCCCAATCGACATGGGTGGCGATGATTCGGGCGCGATCGCCGAACGGCCGCGGCCGCTCGAGGAATTCGGCGATCTGCGCGATCTCGCATTCTTCGCTCCCGGCCGTCGCGGCGGCAAACAGGGATTCTGCCGAATTTGCGCCATCTTCGGGCGCGGGCCGCAACCCAAGCCACAGGCCGACGCCCGAGATCCCGAAAATGAGCGCCACTGTCGCAAGGCTTCGGCTTGCATCGCGCCAACTCCGGCTGACGATGTCGCCAAGGCGCTGCCGCAGCGCCACGACCAGGCAAGTCAACGGCACCACAGCCAACAACCCGGCAAAGGGCGCGAAGCGGACGTGACGCAGGGACAGCGCGAAAAACAGCCCGAGTGCCAGGGCGAAGAAAGCCCAAGCGGGTCCCGCGTCTGCGTGCCGCTTCAACCACGCTTGGGCGGTCGAAAATGGAATACAGATTGCCGCTGAACCCAACCAAAATAAAAAGAATCCAAAGGTCTTGAGATCGACCGGAACGATAGGTTTCAATTCCTTTATTTTGCCGAGGAACACGCGCGCGACCTCGGGGTCGACATCGACCATGCCGCCGCCGAAGAACTTGGGATAGACACCATACATCGCCGCGCCGCCGATCACCGCCGCAACCAAGGACAGGCTCAGC
>CAXMQD010000352.1:0-1836 GCA_964194965.1 uncultured Acidimicrobiia bacterium
GTTCTCCGGCTGTTGCGCGGTGAGGCCGAGCGAGTTGACCTGCACGCCGTAGCGGAAGCGGCGGTACTTCGGGTCGGCGACGCCGTAGCGGGTGCGGCAGATCTCGTCCCATAGCGCGACGAAAGCGCGCATCTTGCACAGCTCGGTGACGAACCTGAGGCCGGCGTTGACGAAGAAGGACATGCGCCCGACCACCTGGGGAAAGTCGGCCTCGGGCACCTGGCCGCCGGCCCGCACCGCATCCAGGATCGCCATGGCATTCGCGAGCGCGTAGGCCAGCTCCTGAACCGGCGTCGCGCCGGCCTCCTGCAGGTGGTAGGAACAGACGTTGACCGGGTTCCAGCGCGGCACCTCCCGGCACGTGAAGGCGATGGTATCGCCGGTCAGCTTGAGCGAGGGCGCGGGCGGGAAGATGTAGGTGCCGCGCGCCAGATATTCCTTCAGGATATCGTTCTGGGTGGTGCCGGCCAGCGCGTCGCGCGCCAGCCCCCGCTCCTCGGCCAACGCCACATAGAGCGCCAAGAGCCAGGGCGCGGTGGCGTTGATGGTCATGGAGGTGTTCATGCGCTCGAGCGGAATGTCTTCGAACAGCGCCCGCAGGTCGCCCAGATGGCAGACCGGCACCCCGACCTTGCCGACCTCGCCCCGGGCCAGCGGATGATCGGAGTCGTAGCCGGTCTGGGTCGGCAGGTCGAAAGCCACCGAAAGCCCGGTCTGGCCGCGGCTCAGGTTGTCCCGGAACAGCTCGTTGGAGGCCGCCGCGGTGGAGTGCCCGGCATAGGTCCGGAACAGCCACGGCCGGTCGCGCTGCGGCGCGGTAGAACCGGCCTCGCCGTGCGCCCTGTCGGGTTCGTTACGGGTTGTTTTATCTCCGAAATCGGACATTGTCTGTCTTGCGAACTCCAAATTCGGTAATTAAATTTCGTTTTTGGCTGTTTCGGCCCAGAGAACAGACCAATTGTGCATTGCAAAAAACCCGAGCCCTGGGTAAAAGTCAAGCCGATCCTATCCCGGACGCGGCTGGCGGAACAGCCGGGGCCGGCACGAGCAGCTTGGGAGATTCGAAGACATGATCGAGACGGCAGTACAGGGCGGCCCGGCGGCCTCCGGCCAAGCCTCTGGGGCGGCCCAACCCGGTAAGGACCTTTATGAGCTCGGCGAGATTCCGCCGCTCGGCCATGTGCCGGCGCGGATGTACGCCTGGACCATCCGGCGCGAGCGCCACGGCGAGCCCGAGACCGCCATGCAGGTCGAGGTCGTCGACACGCCCGTCATCGACAGCCGCGAGGTGCTGGTCATGGTGATGGCAGCGGGCGTCAACTACAACGGCGTCTGGGCCGCGCTCGGCCAACCGATCTCGGTGTTCGACGTACACAAGGCGGACTACCACATCGCCGGCTCGGACGCCGCCGGCATCGTCTGGGCGGTCGGCTCCAAGGTGACCCGCTGGCAGGTCGGCGACGAGGTCGTGGTCCACTGCAATCAGGACGACGGCGACGACGAGGAGTGCAACGGCGGCGACCCCATGTTCTCGCCGACCCAGCGCATCTGGGGCTACGAGACCCCGGACGGCTCGTTCGCCCAGTTCACCCGGGTCCAAGTCCAGCAGGTGATGGCCCGGCCGCGCCATCTGAGCTGGGAGGAGAGCGGCTGCTACATCCTGACGCTTGCCACCGCCTACCGCATGCTGTTCGGCCACCGGCCGCATATCCTGCGGCCCGGCCACAACGTGCTGGTCTGGGGCGCCTCGGGGGGTCTCGGCTCCATGGCGGTGCAGTTGATCGCGACCGCCGGGGCCAATGCCATCGGGGTGATCTCGGACCCGGACAAACGCGA
>CAXMQD010000353.1:0-1673 GCA_964194965.1 uncultured Acidimicrobiia bacterium
GCGGCAGCAGCGCGGCGCCGGGCGCGGCCACGCAGGCCACGGCCACGGTGTTGAACTCGGCGACCTCGCGAGCGTCCCAATCCCCGGCGGTGCCTTCGTGACGGCGCTCCTCGGGGCCGCCCATGTGCTCCAGGACGACGATTCGGCTCGGCCCGTAGCCGCGGTCGCGCAGCAGTCCCGCCACCTCGGCCGGGGTCTCGGCGCCGTTGCTGAACAGCAGTATCTTCGCGCCCGGCCGCACCGCGGGATGCAGGAGTTCGAGCGGCCGGCCATGCAGGGTCAGGGTCTCGACCTCGGCGCGGCTCCAACCGAGCCGCGCGCAAGCGAGCGCAAAGGCCGAGGGCGCCGGGATCACGGTCATCTCCTCGATGGCAATGTGTTTGGCGAGCGTCACGCCGATGCCGTAGTGCAGGGGGTCGCCGGTCGCCAGCACGCAGACTCGCTGGCCGCGCCGCGCCGCGATTTCCCCGATCATCGCGCTCAAGGGGTTCGGCCAGCTCAAGCGCTCGCGCCCGTCTTCGGGCACCATGGCGAAGACCCGCGCCCCGCCGATCAGCACCTCGGCCTGGTCGACCAACGCGCGCGCCGTCGGCGTCAGCCCTTCGAGCCCGTCCTCGCCCAGGCCGACGACGGACAGCCACGGCGTCATGGGACCGGCCCCGACAATGCATTCACGGCGGCGGCGGCGAGCGCGCTGCCGCCACGCCGCCCGCGCAGGGTGATGTAGGGAATGCCGAGGCCAGCCTCGATCAGCGCCTGCTTGGATTCGGCGGCGCCCACGAAGCCGACCGGAAATCCGAGAATCAGGGCCGGGCGCGGCGCGCCGTCGAGCAGGATTTCGAGCAGGCGGAACAAGGCGGTCGGCGCGTTGCCGATGGCGACCACGGCACCATCGAGTTCGGTTTTCCAGAGCTCGACAGCGGCGGCCGAGCGGGTCGTGCCTTGCGCCCGCGCCAACTCCGGCACCCGGGGGTCGCCGAGCGGGCAGAGCACCGGGTTGTCCGCCGGCAGACGCGATCGGATCACACCATCGGCGGCCATGCGGCAGTCGGCGATTACCGGCGCACCGCGCGCGAGCGCCGTCGCACCGGCCACGGCCGGCTCCCCGTCCCAGGCCAGGTCCGCGAGAATCTCGGGCATGGCGCAGGCATGCACCAGGCGCAGTGCCACCGGCTCGAGCGCCTCCGGAATAGCGGTCAGATCGCACTCGGCGCGCAGACGCTCGAAGGAGCGGCGCGTGATCTCTTGCGGGTCGCGCAGGTAGTCGAACATCGCCATGCCGGCCGCGCCCGCGAGGCTCAGGCCGATTCCTTATTCATCTTCGCCAGCGTCTTGGGTCCGAGCGGATGCTCGGCGTGGGGATAGGGATGGTGCCCGTGATCGTGGCCATGACTGTGATCGTGATCGTGATCGTGATCGTGATCGTGGTCGTGGTGATGATGATCGTGTCCGCTGTCCCCGCCCGCGCCCGTGCCCGCGCCGGTGCCGATGCCCTCGACGTGGTGGTGGTGGCTCTCCTGGGCCAGGCCGACCTCGGCCTCGAAGCCGAGAATCTGATCACGGTATTTGCACAGCTTGCAGTTCATCCGGTTCTCGCCGACGCGAATCTCCTCGACCCGTTCGGCAAAGGCGTCGAGCACCAGGGGATGGTCGTTGAGGTAGGGCGCCTTGAC
>CAXMQD010000354.1:0-1793 GCA_964194965.1 uncultured Acidimicrobiia bacterium
GGACTCTCAAAACGGCCATGGCCTTCATAGACGGTCAGGCCATCCATGGTCTTGAGCCAGTTCGTCACGCCTTCGTTGGACTGCCGTACGACCGTGTCCTTGCGGGCCTTGACTTTCTTCATGTCCACCGCGATCGAACCGTCGATAACCACACCGAAGTCCGCGCCGCGCCGGGCCATATATGCAGCCCGTGCACTTGCCACCAGGGTCTTCGTTGGGATGCAGCCGACGTTCACGCAGGTGCCGCCGAAGAGCTTCCGTTCGATGATCGCGGTCTTCATTCCCTCTTTGGTCATACGCGCGGCAAGCGATGGCCCAGATTGGCCGGTGCCGACGATGATCGCATCGAATTTTTCCGCCATGCCTGCTCTCCTTTATGGGAGGCCCGCCCTTACCCCTTAGACAGCCTAACGGAACTGATGTGTATATCGGAAATGATTTCGGTGAGACAATTACCCTTGGCTTTAGATTCGCGTCACAAAAATTTGTTCTGGCTCAGGGCCGATCCTCAGGACCTGAAATATGCCCTGGTTCCGTGCGCGGCGACCGCACCGGCAATTCGTTCCAGGGCCAGCACATAGGCGGCGGTGCGCAGGCTGATATCCTTTTCCCGCTTGCTTTGCCAAATCACGGTGGCCTGGGGTTCGAGGAATTCCCGGAGCCGCGATCGGACCTCGTCCTCGGACCAATAATATCCGGCCTTGTTCTGAGTCCATTCGAAATAGGACACGGTCACGCCGCCGGCATTTGCCAGGATGTCGGGAATGACGATTGTGCCCTTCGCTTCAAGAATCGCATCGGCGGCCGGCGTCGTCGGGCCGTTCGCCAGTTCCAGAATTAGGGGCGCCGAAATTCGGGCCGCATTCTCATCGGTGATCTGATGCTCCAGCGCGGCCGGGATCAGCAATTCGCATTCTTTTTCCAACAGCTGTTCGTTACTGATTTCCTCCGCTTTGCCATTGGTCGGCGCGCCTGAAACCGTCCGGTTCGCGGTCTTGTGTTCCATCACGGCGTAGGGGTCCATTCCGTCGGGGTCGTAAATGGCCGACTTCGAATCCGACACGCCGATAATCCGGAATCCGTCATCGTGGAGCAGTCTTGCGCAATGGAACGAGGCGTTGCCGAAGCCCTGCAAGACGACCCGCGTTTTGTCGGGCGAAACACCCAATTCCTTCTCCAGATGCCGCAGGATGATATAACCCCCGCGTCCGGTGGCGTCGTTGCGGCCGAGCGAACCGCCTAGCGCCAGTGGCTTGCCGGTAATCACGGCCGGCGACGGCTGGCCCACGATGCTGCCGTATTCGTCCGCCATCCAACCCATCACCATGGCGTTGGTGTAGACGTCGGGCGCCGGTATATCCCGATCCGGACCGATGAACCGCGCAAAGGCCATGACGTAGGCCCGGCTCAGGCGCTCCAACTCGGCGTGAGAGAGCTTTTTCGGGTCGACGCTGATGCCGCCCTTGGCGCCACCGTAGGGCAGATTGGCGACCGCGCATTTAAAGGTCATCCAGAAGGCCAAGGTCATCACCTCGTCAATATTGACCTTGGGGTGATAACGGATGCCGCCCTTGGTGGGTCCCCGGGTGTCGTCGTAGCGGCAGCGCCAGGCCTTGAACGAGCGGCGCGAACCATCGTCCATGCGCACCATGAGGCTGGCGGCCAGCGTCTCCTGTGGGTACTTCAACTTCTCCAGCACATCCGGGTCGACTTCCAGATGCTTGGCGGCCCGGTGCAACCGTTTCCGTGCCTTGGCGAACATTGAGCTGGCCATTGGATTCCTCCCGCCGGGT
>CAXMQD010000355.1:0-3565 GCA_964194965.1 uncultured Acidimicrobiia bacterium
ACCAAAACTGTTTGATTTAATAATGATATAAGGATATTGTTATATTCTCTTCCCGATTGGAGGGTGGACATGGATCAACTTCTGCAAGGATTGCGGGCGGCGGGCGAGGCGACCCGGCTTCGCATACTCGGCCTCTGCGCCCATGCAGAGCTGACCGTGACCGAGCTGGTCGAAATCCTCGATCAGAGCCAACCGCGCATTTCGCGCCACCTGCGGCTCTTGGTCGAGGCCGGGCTGCTGCGCCGCCACCAGGAAGGCAACTGGGCCTGCTACCGGCTCAGCGAGGCGGCGGCGGGCGGCGAACTAGCGCGGCTTCTGGTCGACCTCATGCCGGCCGACGATCCGATCCACACCCAGGACCTGACGCGCCTGGAAAGCGTCAAGGAAGCCCGGGCGGTCACGGCGGCCGCCTATTTCATGAAGCACGCGCCCGAGTGGTCGCGGATCAGCGCCGAGCTCTACGACGACCGGCGCATCGACGCCGCGTTGATCGAATCGCTCGGCACGGCGCCGCTCGGTGATCTGCTCGATATCGGCACCGGGACCGGCCACACCCTTGAGGTGCTGGGCGGCAAGGCCGAGAGCGGTATCGGCATCGACCGCTCCATCGATATGCTCAAAGTCGCGCGCGCCAACATCTGGCGCGCCGGCCTCAAAAACTGCCAGGTGCGCCTCGCCGACATGCTGCGCCTGCCCTACCCCCCGGACAGCTTCGACACGGTGACCCTGCGCATGGTCCTGCACTTCGCCGAAAGTCCGGAAGCGGCGATCGCCGAAGCTGCCCGGGTGTTGCGCCCGGGTGGCCGCCTGGTGATCGTCGACCTGGCACCCCACGATCGCGATGCGCTGCGCCAGCAACACGCTCACCGTTGGATGGGGTTCGAGGACGGCACGCTGGGCAAGTTTCTCGAACACGGTGGCCTGGTGGCCGAGGCGCCTCAGCGCCTCGACGGCGGCCCGCTCGCGGTTTGCCTGTGGCTGGGCAAGCGTCCGGCCAACGACGCCCGGCACTCCCTGCCGGACCAGGCGGCGGACCAGGCAGCGTGCTGAACCATGACTCTCCGGCTCGACATCTCCTTCGAATTTTTCCCGCCCGCCGCCGGACCGGCGGAGGCCGGCTTCTGGACGGCGCTCGACCGCCTGGCGCCGCTCGAGCCGGGTTTCATCTCGCTGACCTATGGCGCCGGCGGCACCGCGCGCGAACGCAACGACCGAATCCTACGCGCGCTGCTCGCGCGCGGACGCGCCCTGCCCGCCGGACACCTGACCTGTGTCGGCGCGCCGCGTGCCGAAACCGACGCGGTCGCCCGCGAATGGGCGGCGGCCGGACTTCGGCGCGTCGTCGCGCTGCGCGGCGACATGCCCGGGCTCAAGGCACCCTACGCGCCGCACCCGGAAGGCTACCGCAACGCCGCCGAGCTGGTCGCCGGGCTGCGCCGAATTTCCGACTTCGACATCTCCGTCGCCGCCTATCCGGAGTGCCACCCCGACTCGGCCGATCTCGTCAGCGATCTGGACAACCTCAAGCGCAAGTTCGACGCTGGCGCCGACCGGGCGCTGACCCAGTACTTTTTCGACGCCGAGACCTTTCTGCGCTTCCGCGATCGCGCGCGCCGCGCCGGCATCGCCGCACCGTTGGTTCCGGGAATTCTGCCGATCACCGACTACGGCAAGATCAGCGCTTTCTCCGCGCGCTGCGGCACCAGCGTCCCGGCCTGGCTGGCGGCACGCTTCGAGGGCCTGGATTCCGACCCCGAGACCCGCGCCCTGGTCGCCGCGACCACCGCCAGCGAGTTGTGCCAGCGGTTGATCGCCGAGGGCATCACCGCGTTCCACTTCTACACCCTCAACAAGGCCCCGCTTAGCCTTGCGGTCTGCCGCATGCTGGGCCTGAGGCCGACACTCCAGGAGGCCGCCTGATGCGCAACCTCGCCGAGGCGCTCGACTGCCGGGTCTTGCTGTGTGACGGCGCGCTAGCCCGCCAACTTCGCGCCCACGACCTCGACGAGGCGCGCGATTTCTTGGGCGCGCCCGAGGGCATCGAGGTGTTGAGCCTGACCCGGGCGCGGCTGCTGCGCGATCTCCACATCGCCTATTTGGAGGCCGGCGCCGATGTGGTGCGCACCAACACTCTCGCCGCCTCGCCGCTCACCTTGCAGCGCTTCGATCTGGGCGAGAGCGCTTTCTGCATCAACTACTCCGCCGCCGAGATCGCCTGCGAGGCGGTCGATGCGGTGCCCGGCCGGGGTCGCCGCCGCTTCGTGCTCGGCATGGTCCGCGACCAGGGTTGGGACGAGGCGCCCAAGGCGATCGAGGCGGCGGTCTCGGTTCAGGTCGAGGGCCTGCTCGCCGGCGGCGCCGACGGCATCGCGCTCGACATCCTCGCCGGCACCGGGCGCGCCCGGATGTTCCTCAACGGCGCTCAGCAAGCCAAGCAACGGCTCGGCGCCCGCGCGCCGGTGTTCCTGCAGCGCAGCCCCGGCGGCGGCGCGTTCTCCGTGGCGATGCAGGCGTTGGCCGACGGCATCATCGACTATCGTCACGGCCCGGCATCGCAAGCGCAGCGGGCGCGCGGCGATTGGCTCGAGGCCGCGATCCAGGAGGAGGGGATCAACCTGCTCGGCGGCGGCGGCACGCCCGACGACACCGCCCGCCTCGACGCGGCGCTGCGTACCCAGGCCGAAGACGGACTCAGGCCGGTAACCGCCTGGCGCCGCGACCCGGCCCGCGACGAAACCGAACCGGCCTCCAGCACGCTCTACCCGGAATTGGAACCGGCGCAGGCGGGGTGAGGTCACGCGCTTCGGCAACAGCACCGGATTTTTCTAATCGAAAAAATAAAGCGGTGCCGCCAGGGTGACTCGAACACCCGGCCCCCGGCGCGCTCACTGTAAATTCGTTCGGTCTGAGCCTCGCCGCCTTATTATTTTCGAGCTCGAAAAAGGAGTAGTCTTAGCGGAATTTGATATTGGTGATCGTGGCGAAGACGCGTGCTGAAAAATTGGTTGAGCCTGCCATCAAAAAACATCCGCTCTGAAAACTGATCGCTCCTCCAAGAACTCGATCGAGGCCAGCAGCCTTGAGGCGCGCAGCTATTCCAGAGGCACCCCTATCTTCGGGCGTTCTTCGGGGCGCCCTGGCGGAGTCGGGATCCGCTTGGATTTCGCGGGCGAGCTACTGGGGAAGGGCGGTGCAGGTCCCGAATATTACGAACCCGGCATCCTCGCTGGAAGCGGTCAGGACCATGTGTCCTGTGTCCTCGGCCACGCTTAACGTCCAACCCAGACCGTCGCGGACCCCTTCCATGCCGTCTTCCGCGCCTTGCAGAATCAGCTTGTTGTCGATGCGCTCCATTCGATCGATCGTCGAGGTTGGACCTGCCTCACGTTGCGGAAGCGGCCTGATTTCGTTCTTTTCGATGTCAACCAAGAGAAAAGCCGGCGCGCCGATGTCGTCGGGAGCGGTCCGCTCGCAGCCGACCACCCTGCCGCATTCGAATACCTCGTTTGACGAGCAGATGAAGGGGGCCCGCGCCTCGAGTGCCGCCGCCTCGGCGGAAACGGCG
>CAXMQD010000356.1:0-1800 GCA_964194965.1 uncultured Acidimicrobiia bacterium
CCGGGTCGCGGCCGCGCGCTTCACGGCCGGGCGGGCGGCCCGGGTGGCGCGCGGCGTGGCGGCGCTCCGGCGGCGCCCCGACGCGGAGGCGCCGCTCGACACGCAGCTCTTGTCCGACGAAGCGGTCACGGTGTTCGACGAGGCCGACGGCTGGGCCTGGGTGCAGAACCGGACCGACGGCTACGTCGGCTACGTGGAAAGCGCGGCCTTGGGCGCCCAATCCGCAATCCCCACCCACAGCGTCCAGGCGCTGCGCAGCTTCCTGTTCCCGGGCCCCGACCTCAAGCTGCCGCCGCTCGACGCCCTCACCATGTCCGGCCGGGTCGCGGTGACCGGCGCGGAGGACGCCTACAGCCGGGTCACGGTCGGTGGCCGAGAGGGCTGGGTTTACAGCCGGCACCTGGCGCCCGAAAGCGAAATCGCGCCCGATTTCGTGTTGACCTCGCTGCGGTTCCTCGGCGTGCCCTACCTCTGGGGCGGCAAGGAAAGTGGCGGCATCGACTGCTCCGGGTTGGTCCAGGTGGCGCTCGCCCGCGCCGGAATCCCCTGTCCGCGCGACAGCGCCGTGCAAGCGGAGAACCTGGGCGTCGCCGTCGCTTTGGAATCGGGCCGGGCCGAGTTCAAGCGCGGCGACCTGATCTACTTCCCCGGCCACTGCGCCATCGCGCTCAATTCCCACGAGGTGATCAACGCCAACGCCTACGCCATGATGGTCTCGATCGAGCCGCTCGAAGAGCTCGTGGACCGGGTCAAGGAGGAGAGCGGCGGCACCGGGATTACTGGGGTCCGGCGGCTGTAACTCACCTCCCCATTAATTCCCGCCCGCCCCGCTAATTCCCGCCCGCCCCATTAATTCACGCCCGCCTGGGCCCGACACCACGCCTCGGCGCGGGCCTTAAATTGCTTGGCGCGGGCGGCGTCGATGGTGCCGTCCGCCGCCATCGCGTCGATGCCGGCCCACCGCTTGGCGATGCAGCGCGCGACCGGATTGTCGGCCAGGGCCGCGGCGTCGGGCGGGAAGATGTCGTCGCGGTGGAACCATCCGAGCGCGCCCGCCGCCAGCAGGAACACGCCGAGCGCCGCGACCCGGGCCGCGCGCCCGTCGAGGGCGCCCAGGCGTGGCACGGGAGGCCCTTCCGGCGGCGTGATCTTGGCTCCGGTCATGGCGGTCCAGGCTAGAGAAGCCCCGCCCCCTTGCCAACGCCCGCCCCGGAACCCAAATCCTGTTCTAGGCTCCGGAAAGTCCGGGGCAAGCCCGCACCAAGCTTGGGGGTGAAATGGCCGCGCGCAACCGCTATAATGCCGGGCTACGGGACAAAAAAACCCGGAAAATCCAGGGTATCCAGGGAGGATTTGTATGACGCAGCTAATCGATCCGTTCGGCCGGGCAGTTACTTATCTCCGGGTCTCGGTCACGGACCGCTGCGATTTTCGTTGCGTCTACTGCATGTCGGAAAACATGACCTTCCTGCCCAAGGCCGACATCTTGAGCCTGGAGGAGTTGGAGCGGGTCGCCGGCGCCTTCGTGCGCCTGGGCGTCCGCAAGCTGCGCCTGACCGGCGGCGAGCCCCTGGTCCGGCGCAACATCATGAGCCTGTTTCGCGGCCTCTCGCAGCACCTGGGCACGGGCGCGCTCGACGAGCTCACCCTGACCACCAACGGCAGTCAGCTACCGCGCTTCGCCTCGGAACTGGCCGATCTCGGCGTGAAACGGGTCAACGTCTCCCTCGATACCTTGGACTCGGATAGGTTTGCCGCCATCACCCGCTGGGGCAAGCTCGACAAGGTCATGGCCGGGCT
>CAXMQD010000357.1:0-5650 GCA_964194965.1 uncultured Acidimicrobiia bacterium
GGCGCGCGGCGCCAGCGCCGGGTTGCCGGTATCCCCGGTATCGCCGCGGATGGTGCGCAGCGGGGTCTGGCGCTCCTCGGCGTTGAAGTCGCCGCAGACGGCGATCAAGGCGTCCGGCTCCCGATCGAAAATCCGCTCGATCAACAGCCGGGTCTCCAGCGCCTGACCGGCGCGTTTCATGGTCGCCAGGAAAAATCCCTCGGCCCAGCCGGCGATGCTGTTCCATGTCCGGGAGCTCCGCTTCTGGCCCGGCACCGGGGCGGCCAGCGGCGCGCGCAGGTGCAGATCGACCACGTGCAGGCGCCGTCCGCCGGCCAGTTCTATGACGACGCTCAGGATCGGCCGGTCCCATTCGACTGCTTGGGGCGCGGTCAGGGGCGGCTTGGCGGTGGCCGGGCGGTAGCTGGGCGGATCGACCAAGTGATGGCGCAGCTCTTCGGTGGCCAGGATCGGCGCCCGGCTCAGGATGACCAGGTTATGGACCGCGTCGGCGCCGCGCGCCGCGCCGCCCTCCGGTCCAGAGGTCTGGCCGGAGACCCGACTCGAAGCGGCGCGGTGGAAACCCTCGTAGGGAGTGCCGGCGAGCAGGCGGTCCAGCGCCAGCAGCCGGCGCGGTCCGCCACTCGGCGGGTGCTGGCCGTTGACCTCCTGCAGGCAGAGCACATCGGCGCTCAAGAGCAACAGCCGCGGGCGCAGGGCCTCGATACGCGCCGCCAACGGCGGGTCTAGGTCCGGCCGGTCGTCCAGGCTTTCCAGATTGAAGGTCGCGATACGCAAACGTTGTGGCATGGCTCGATCCCGCTCGTGAGGCCGCCCTAGATTATCACGTCGGGGCGCGGCGCGGGTCAGAACGAAGAGTTGGGTTGCTCCAGAAACGCCCGTTCCTCCGGCGTCGATTCCCGCCCCAGCGCGGCGTTGCGATGGGGGTAACGGCCGAAGCGGGCGATGACGTCCCGGTGCAGCAATGCCCACTCGTGCGATGTCGGGTTTTCGTCGAGCATCGCTGTCAGGCGCAGGAAACGTTCCTGATCCTCCAGCGATTCGCTGTGCTGCAGCGGCATGTAAAGGAAGCCCCGCTGGTCCTGGGTGAGCGCGCTGTCGAAGCCCTGGGCGAGCGCATGATCCGTGAGTTCGCGCGCGGCCGCGTCGGTCGCGAAGGCCCGGGCCTGGCCCCGGAACAGATTGCGCGGCACCTGATCCAGCAGCACGATCAGGGCGAGGCAGCCTTCGGCGCGGTCGCGCCAGGCGCCGAATGCGCCGGCCGCCGCGCGTTCCCGCGGCGCGCCCAGGCGCACACGCACCTCGGCATCGAAAACCGGGTCCTTCTCGAACCACCGCTCCTTCATGCCGGGGCCGAACCAGAACTCGAGCACCGCGGCGATGTCGTCGCTATCGGTCATGGTATCCCGCCGCCTCACTCCGGCGTGTAGACGATGGCGCGGACCGGGGTCGGTTGGCCGCCGGCGGCCGGGTTGTCGGTCTCGGGACAATTCGAGATTACCACGAGGAGGTCCATTTCGGCGCGCAGATCGACATGGTCGCCTGGTTTGGATCGGCCCTCGGCAATCGCCACCGCGCCGTCGGCCGCCACCGGCACGGACATGAAGAAGTTGACGTTGGAGACGATATCTTTCGGACCGAGGCCGTGCTGGGCCAACTCGGATTCGAAATTGGACCGGCAGCCGCGGGTTTTGGTCGTACCGTACCGCACTTTGTCGAGCTCGATCGAGCAGCAGCCGTAGATGGTATCGTGGCGGCCGCAGCTGTCCTCGACCACGGTCATCATCGGCCGCGCGCGCGACGACCACAACACGCTGTCCCTGCCTAGATAGATGTTGTGAGCGAGCTTGATGGTATTGGCGGCACTGTAGCGCTCGGCGGGATCGTCGGCGTTGAAACACAGGAAGTCGACCGCCTGCTGGCCCTCCAGGTCGACCAGGCGCAAGCAGCCGCCCTTCGCGATCCGCGCGCTCCAAGGGTCGCCGGCGGGGACTACCGTGTCTTCGTGGATCGCCGCCGCCGCGATCGGACTCTCGGTCGCTGTCGCCATTCTCGCGTCGCCCCTATCCGCGGCGCGCGAGACCCAGGCGGATCAACCGCAGGGTCTCGTCCCAGAGTTCGTAGGACCCGAGATCGTCCGGATCGGCCCAGAGCGCCTCGGTCGCATCGCCGCCGGCGCGCGGTGCGCCGCCGCGCCATTCGGCCAGGAAGTCGACCAGGGTGTAATGGTAGGCGATGGCACCCGCGTCGTCACGGGTGATCGAGTCGACCACGTCCAGGAGCGCCGTCACCTCGGCCTCCACACCGGCCTCCTCGCGCAGCTCGCGCCGCGCGGTCTCGCGCACCGTCTCGCCGAGGCGCTGGCGACCGCCGGGCAGGGACCAGCGCCCCGCGCGCGGCGGCTTGGCGCGGCGGATCAGCAGCACACGGCCGTCCTTGATCGCGACCACGCCGACTCCCACCAGCGGCCGGTTCGGATAATCGTTCACGGTGGCCGACCCTCCTGGGAAGCCGTGCCTCTAATTCACGTCCTTGATGCGCGCGCCATCCTGGGCGCAGTCGAACCAGCGGTCGACCTTGGCGCGCCAGCACCGCCCGGCGCCGACCAACTTGTCGCCGCGGAACTCGCCGCGCACCTCATCGCCGCTGGTGACGAAGAGCACGCCCTTGCCATGAGGGTCGCCGTTCTTGAATTCGCCCTCGAACCTGGGGCCCGCGGCCCAGTTGAAAGTGCCATGGCCATGATACGCGCCGTCGAGGAAGACACCCTCGTAGCTGTCGCCCTTGATACCCAGATAGACACCCCAGCCGGTGCGCCGGTCGCCGACCCATTCGCCTTCGTAGCTGGCGCCATCGGCCCAGGTGTAGGTGCCCCGGCCCGCGCGCAGGCCCGCCTTCCAGCCGCCCGAATAGCGGCTGCCGTCGGCCCAGCGGTAAATGCCCATGCCGTCGGGCAGGCCGTCCTTGAATTCGCCGTCGTAGTGCGTGCCCAGGGTGCTCTCGTAGCGTCCTTTGCCCTGCTGGCGGCCCTCGATCCAGCGCCCGGTATAGGTCTCGACAACGGTCCCGGACTGGGCATCCTCGTATCTGCGGGTGAAGCTGCCGACAGCGGTGGCCTTGCCGAGCCGGCAGGTGCCGTCCCATTGGGTATCGAGGGTCGCCCGCTGGTCCTTGATCCAGATCTTGCAGCCGGAAATGTCGAGCCAGATGCCGTCGTCCTCGGCCGCCTCGGCCGCCGGCCCTAGCCACAGAACGGCCAGAACCGCCCCCAGAATGCCGAATCTGGTCATCCTCCCTGCCCCCTTCAACCGTTGTTCCGGTTTTAAGACCGGCCAGCCTACCCCAAACCCGTGACGTTTTTCGAGTCCCCGTCTCGCCCCCTCGTGGGCGCGGCTTCCGCAAGGGTCTCGGAAACCATCCCATCCCACCCCGACCACACGCCGGCGCGGCGCACGCCCCGCCGAAACGATTTAGACAATATGGCCCGGGGCCTGGCATCGGGCGGAAACCTGGGGGGCCTATCACCTTGGGCGAGCGGATAAGAGCGCCGCGGCGGCGCGACTGCAAGGCACCGATCTATCTCCGCATCGGCATCCACAGCGGGCCCGCGGCGGTCGGAAATATCGGCAGCCCGGGACGCATCAACTACACCGTGGTCGGCGACACGGTGAACACCGCTCAACGCCTCGACGAGTTGGCCCGGGATGAGCGTGAAGCGGATCAGGAGGTCACCATACTGATCAGCGAAGATACCGCGCGCCCACTGACCCGGGGCGTCCGGCTCGACTACCGGGCCTTGCGGCCCACGGTCGTCGACCTGTAGATTCGCCAAGCTCGGCAATGCGAGTCGATCGGAAGAGGACATCCCCATGCTCATCAAAAAACCTCATCGGCTGGTGATTGTCGCCGGCCTCGCCACTTTGCTCGGTGCCTGCTCCCCGGAAGTCGGCAGCAAAGAGTGGTGCGCGGACATAAAACAAAAACCCAAGGGCGAGTGGACCGCAAACGAGGCCGCCGATTTCGCCAAGTACTGCCTCCTGGGCTAATTAGGATTGCGACAAAGATCGCGGCCGCGCGACGGCCCGGCCGTCCCGATCGACAGCGAGTTCGCCCGCGGGTACCGGTCTTGGCCTGCCTCTGACCAAGTCCCTGGCGGCGCTTCATGGCGGCTCGCTCGCCTTGCGGAGCGAGATCGGCGCCGGCACCACGGCTACCGTGCGGTTTCCGGCGAGGCAACTCGTCGACCAAGGCCAGAAGCCGGTGGCCCTCGCCCTGTTCGACCGGGCCGGCGTAGCCAATCCCCGATAGTTGATCGCCCCGCTTGGGTTGTACCAAATATCCTTCCACGATGAGGGTGGCTAGCGGGCCGCGCCGATTGCCGGCTTTGCGCCTCGCCGCGCGAACCGCTAGCCTGTTTGATGCGCGATTCGCCGTGACGATCGGGGGAGGCGGTCTCGGGGCATGTCGAAAACAGGAGAAGACGCCGGCGGGGCCGATAGTGCGGCCGACGAAGCCTGGGCTTTGGCGCGGGTCGAGAACGGCGTGCTGACGGTAGCCCTGGGCGGCCCCTGGGTCACCAAACACATCGGAAACAAGCAGGCGCGGCTGGCCGAGATCGATGCCCGCGGCGCCAAACGGGCGCGCATCGACGCAAGCGCGCTCGCCGCGCTCGATACCGCCGGCGCCTGGCTGATTCACCGCGCCGCCAAGAGCCTGAGCGAGCAGGGCGTCGCCATCGAGCTCCAAGGCGCGGACCCGGCCGCCGCCAGCCTGATCGAGACCGTCCGCCGTTTCGACGTCCCCTGCCCGCCGCAGCCACCAGCGGTGAACGCCGTCGTCGCGTTGATCGCCCGGGTCGGCCGCGCAACCATCGAAGTCTCCGGGCAGGCGGTCCGCCTGATCAATTACCTGGGCCTCACGGTGGTGGTATTGCTCAGGCTCGCGGTCAAGCCCGGGCGCATCCGCGGCCCCGCGCTGGTCAGTCATATGGAGCAGTCGGGCCTCAACGCCCTGCCCATCGTCGGGTTGATCTCGTTCCTGATCGGCGTGGTGCTGGCCTATCAGGGTGCCGATCAGTTGGCTAGGTTCGGCGCTCAGATCTTCACCGCCAACTTGGTCAGTGTCGGTGTCCTGCGCGAGATGGGCATCCTGCTGACCGCGATCATCGTCGCCGGGCGCTCGGGCTCCGCTTACACCGCCCAGATCGGCACCATGAACGTCAACGAAGAGATCGACGCCATGCGCACCATGGGCCTCGACCCCATGGAAGTGCTGGTGCTGCCCCGGGTCGTGGCCCTGGTTATCGTGTTGCCGCTGTTGACCTTCTACGCCGACATAATGGGGCTGCTGGGCGGCGCGGTTATGGCCACCACCGTGCTCGACATCTCGTTCTTCCAATTTGCCCGCCAGATCAGCAACTCGGAGCCGTTGGGGTCGTTCTGGGTTGGCATGATCAAGGCGCCGGTCTTTGCCTTCATTATCGCCACGGTCGGCACCTACGAAGGCTTCAACGTCACCCGCAGCGCCGAATCCGTCGGCCGCCAGACCACACGCGCGGTGGTCGAGGCGATTTTCCTGGTGATCGTCCTGGACGCACTGTTCTCGATCCTGTTTTCGGTCGTGGGCATTTGAGGCCGCCCGTGACCGGGAA
>CAXMQD010000358.1:0-3523 GCA_964194965.1 uncultured Acidimicrobiia bacterium
CGGCCAGAGCCTCGGCGACACTCAGGCCGAGCCCGCGGCTCGACGCCAAGACAAGGGCGCGTTTTCCCGTCAGTCCGTAATCCATTAGCCGATATCTCTCAGTCTGTTTTCAAGTCGGGCCAATAGCCCGCCGAGTTCGTCTTGATCGACGCCGGTCAGTTTCGGTCCCGGCGCCCGGGTCGCCGCATTGGCAATGGCGCCGCGCCGACGCAGGACTTCCTTGCGCACCGCCAGCCCAAATCCCGGTTGTTGTTCGTAGCGCACCATCGGAAGATAGGCATCGAATAGGGTCTGTGCCCGTTCGATTTCGCCCGATTCATAATAACCGACGACCTGAACCAACATCTCCGGAAAGGCAAAACCCGTCATGGCACCATCCGCCCCCCGGGAGAGTTCCTCCGGTAAATAAAGACCGCCGTTTCCGACCAGAATCGAAACCCGGCGCAGGGTGTCATCTTCCTCGCCAGTTTGGCGAATGCGCGTCAGCTTTCCAAGGCCCGGGCAGTCTTCATGCTTGAACATAACCACTTGGTCGAAGTCGCGGACCAGCCGGTTAAAGCAATCAACCGAAATATGGACGCCGGTGGCTTGCGGGTAATCTTGATAGCAAACGGGAACATCGCCTCCCAGCGCCGAAAAGGCGCGCGCAAAATAGGCGTATATTTTCTCTTCCGTACTGAGCCCGCTCATTGGGGCGATCATCACACCCGCGGCGCCGGCATCCATGCTGGATTTCGCCAGCCGCGCCAAATTGTTGTGGCCGGGGTCCGAAACGCCGACGATCACCGGCACCCGCCCATCGACACGTTTCAGCATGTGGCGCATGAAACCATCCGACTCGTCACCGGACATCTTGGTCGCTTCGCCCATCATGCCCAGGATGGTCATGCCGTTGACGCCTTTCTCGATATAGAATTCAACCAGGCTGTCCGCACTGTCGAGATCGATCGATCCGTCATCGTCAAACGGAGTCGCGGATATAATATAGACACCTTTGGCGTTCTCGTTCAGGCGTTCAGTCACCTTGGCGTTCCTCATTCACTACGTCTTCGTATGCTGGAATCTTCATGGAAAACCGGTCATGGGTATGGATGTATTTATCGGCATAAAGCCGGCCGATCGGATTGTACTTGTCCCAGTCAATACGAAACGTATCCGGGTCGATCAAACCGTCGCGGGCATGAAATCCGACGATCTCACCGACCACCAGATCGCGCGTCTTGGCAAACTGCAGCACCGTCACGCGGCGGCACTCCAATGACACCGGCGCATCGACGATATAGTCCACATCGATGATCTCCGATTTTGCCAGAGAGAAATCGGCCGCGGAAATCTCGCTTTCACCTTCCGGGAACTGCGCGGCGCAGACGACCATTTTTTCCGCGATGCTTTCATCGACCAGATTGACCACGAACTCACCGGTCAGACGAATGTTGCGGGTGGTGTCCTTTGGACCGAGGTCCGGCCTGGATTGCAGGCCCAGGACGACCAACGCCGGGTCTTCGGAAAACACGTTGAAAAAGCTGAACGGCGCAGCATTGGCCGAACCGTCCTCATTGCGCGTACTCACCAGGGCAATGGGGCGTGGAACGACGGTTGCCGTCAGAAGTTTGTAGCGATCTTTCGCCGCCAGCCGCTCGAAATCGAGAAACACGATCTAGTCCCCCGGCTCAATCACGCCGGTCTGCTCGGCAATAATGCCGTAATGTTCGATTCTACGATGGCGGCCGAAATCGAAAATGGTCTTTTTCCCGAACACGCAATCATCGAGATCGCAAGCATGAACGATCAGTTCATCGTCTTCGGTTTCCGCTTCGGCGACCACCTTACCGTTGGGATCGACGATCATGCTACCGCCGATCATGGGGAAGCCGTCTTCAATCCCCGCTTTGGCGATGCCGACGACCCAGGTCGAGTTCTGATAGGCGCCTGACTGCATCACCAATTTGCTGTGAAACAGGCGGTCGCTCGGCCCTTCGGTCGAATTCTGCGAATTGACCGATGGCGTATTGTAGCCGAGCAACACCATCTCCACCCCCTGCAAGCCCATGACGCGATAGGTTTCCGGCCAGCGCCGGTCGTTGCAGATACACATCCCGAATATGCCGCCCATGGTGCGGGTTACCGGAAACCCCAGATCGCCCGGCAGGAAATAGCGTTTCTCCAGATGCTGGAAAGCCCGGTCAGGATCGAATTCGGAATGGCCCGGCAGATGAATTTTCCGGTATTCGGCAACGATATTGGCGTTGCGGTCGGTCAGGATCGCCGTGTTGTAATGCAGCCCCTCGGGCGTCAGCTCCGCATAGCCGAACGAGATGGCGACTCCATACTCCCGGGCACGATCAAACAAGGGTTGCGTGTCCGGTCCCGGCATTTCGCGTTCGAACCAGGTATCCACTTCCGCTTGATCTTCCATGTACCAGCGCGGGAAAAAGGTCGTGAGTGCCAGTTCCGGGTAGACCACCAGCGTGCATCCCTTGGCTTGCGCCTCGTCCAGCAAAACGATCATCCGGTCCACGGTCTGTGCGCGGCTATCGGCCTTCTGTATGGGCCCCATCTGAGCGCCACCAACAACAGTCTGTCTCACTCGATCGCTCCTAATTGACGGGCAATGGAATTCGCCGGGGAATCAGACAGCTACGCCGCGGCGCGGCGCGCGCCGTCGGGCCAGGGAACGGGATTCTCGATCATGGTTGGGTTCCTTCCTCGTACAGGCCAATCGGCATCATAGCAGGATTGGCCGCCTCGCATGAGTCAATCGCGAATCTCTCTTTTTGCCTCGGCGGCATGCGGTGCGGGACGTGGGCGCCGGGATGACCTTCAATCGGCGGAGAGCCGCATCGCGACCGGCACGGCGTCCAGAAAGGCGCCACCGCGCACCAGTTCCTTGATCGCGGCGATGTCGGGGGCGAGAAATCGGTCGCGATCGTAAGGGGGCACGGTATTACGAACCGTCTCCATGACCGCTTCCAAGGCATCGCTGGATCGTGCCGGGCGGTGGAACTCCAACCCCTGAGCGGCGATCATGAGCTCGATGGCGACGATGCCCGCGGCGTTGTCGGCCACGTCCTCGAGGCGCCGCGCGGCGAAGGTCGCCATGGAGACGAAGTCTTCCTGGTTGCCGGTGGTCGGGATGTTATCGGCGCTGGCCGGATGGGCGAGGGATTTGTTCTCGCTGGCGAGCGCCGCCGCGGTCACCTGCGCGACCATGAAACCGGAATCGATGCCGCTATCGGAGGCCAGAAAGGCGGGCAGCATGCTGTGGTTTTCGTCGGTCAGGAGCGCGACTCGGCGCTCGGCCATGGAACCCACTTCCGAGAGCGCGAGCGCGATGCCATCGGCGGCCAGGCCGACGGGTTCGGCGTGAAAGTTGCCGCCGTAGAGAATTTCGCCGGTTTCCGCGAACACCAGGGGGTTGTCGGTCACCGCGTTGAGCTCGCGCTCGATAATCCCGGCGGCGAAGCGCAGGTGGTCGAGGCAGGCGCCCATCACCTGGGGCTGGCAACGCAAGGAATAGGGGTCT
>CAXMQD010000359.1:0-1938 GCA_964194965.1 uncultured Acidimicrobiia bacterium
GCGCTCGGTCAGCTTCTGCTTGCGGCAGTAGCACAGCCGCGCCAGTTCGTGCAGGTCGTATTCGGGGTGGTACTGCAAGCCCCAGAACACGCCGCCCTTGTGGGTCACCGAGACCGATTGGACATGGGTATGGCCGTTGGAAGCGAGCAGCGAGCCGCTCGGCGGCAGGTGGGTGATCTCGTCGTCGTGGCTGATGAAGGCGTCGAACACGCTCTTCTTGCCGCTGTACAGCGGGTGCGCGCGGCCTTCCGGCGTCAAGGCGATCTTGCGCGCGATACCCATCTCCCGGCCCTTGGGGTTGGCGTCGCAGCGGCCACCGGCGGCGACCACCGCGATCTGCGCCGCCCAGCAGCTGCCGAAGCTGGGCACCCGGGCGTCGTAGACGGCCTTGGCGAATTCGATCTGGGGGGTGACCTTGGGATCGCCGGAAAACACGGTCAGGCTCGATCCGGTCCAGGCGATCCCGTCATATTGGTCGATGGCCGCGCCCCGGGGCAGCGCCGCGCCGGGATCGCCCGGATAGACGATGTCGACCTCGGCGCCCTTGGGCGCGCAGGCCTCGAGCATGCGCGCGTAGAGCTCGCCCGCGGTGGTCGCGCCGCCGGACCGCAAGTCCTCCCGGCCTTCCTTGGAATAACCGTCGAGCACCAGAAAACGCGGTTCGTTGGCCATGGCGGACCTCCCTCTTCGACAATCTCTAGCGTGCCGCCAGGCCATCGATGGCGCCGGGTAGCTCCGCATGGTTGGCGCAGATCGCATCGGCGCTGGTCCGGTCCTTGTCGTGGGCGCGCGTGGCGATGAACAAAATCGCCTTCATGCCGAGCGCCTGGGGCCCCTTGACGTCGTTGTGGTCGCGGTCGCCGATGTGGACCATCTCCTCCATGGCAACGCCGAGCTGACTGGCCGCGGCATCGAACATGGCGCGGTGTGGCTTGGAGTGGCCGACCTCGTCGGAAAAGGCGAAGCCCGAGAAATACTGCTTGAGGCCGTGCCCCTCCAGCAGGTCGCGCAGACCCGTGCCCGGGGTCACGATAGTATCCGAGACCACGCAGAGCTTGTAGCGCTGGGCGAGCTCGGCCAAGGCGCCTTTGATGCCGGCGACCGGGTCCGGTGGGATGTCGACCTCCATGCTTTCGTGGGCCGCCACCACCTTGGCGAAGGCGTCCTCGGGCAGCTCGCGGCCGAGCCCCTTGAGCGCGACTTGCAGCCGCTCGGCGATGGTCCAGGTGACGAAAAGGTCGTGCCAGACATGGTTGAAGGCCGCATCGGCCACGTCATAGGCGAGGGTCACTCTCTCGGCCTCGATCGGCTCGATCGCGTTCAGCGCTTCCCACAACAAATGGCGGCGCTCCGTTTTCTTCGACCTGAGGCCCCGGGCCTTGCGTTTGGCCTCGTCGGAATCGTCGTGGATCATGGTATCCCAGAGATCGAAGGTCACCGCCTTGATCATGCCGTCTCCCCAATCATTCGTTTCAGTGTCCTCTGCCGGCGCCTCCTGCCGGCGTCCCCACTGGCGCGCTCCGGTGGCGCCTTTGGGTCGGATCGTCCACGCTCGAAAGGCCGCAAACCTACCGCCGCGCGCGAACCCGGGCAATAGGCCAGCGCGAGGCGGACCGAACAACCGGCTAGCTTCCCGTTTCTGATGTTCAATCGATCGAACTACAGAATTCGAGGAACATCAAAGCCTCAAAATCTAGTGTGATTTAGCTTCCAAAGTTCGTCCAATTCAAAGTGACGAACTTTCGGACCATCCCGCTAGTGTTCCGTCAATGACAAATGATTCCCAAACTCTCGATGATGTGCGATTCTCCGGTGATGAGAATTCCGGCATGCATATGGCTGTGTCCCGAGGATCGGACGCGATTGGAACGGCTGGTCGCGGACCGGAACACGTCGCGGAAGGTGGTCTGGCGCTCGCGGATCGTGCTTCTGTCGGCG
>CAXMQD010000360.1:0-6317 GCA_964194965.1 uncultured Acidimicrobiia bacterium
CGGCGCCGGCCGCCGAGGCCGCCGCAAAGACCGAAGCCACCGCGCCGCTGCCCGATTTCGAGCGCACGGCGCTCGCCGACTTGCAGCGCGACCTCTTCGAGGCGCACAAGCTCTTTTTCAAGGTGACCGGCGTCGGCGTGGTCGGCGGCCCGGGAGCCGGCGGCCGGCTCCGGGTCTCGCTCGCCTGTCCCGACTCCGAGTGGCTGGACCCGCGCCGCAACGTCTTCAAGCTCGGCGGCAAGTTGCCCCCGGCCCTGCGCAAGGGCCTGGAGGGGACGCTCCGCGGCGCCGCCCGCGCCTGGAAGATCGCGGCCGGAAACAGCCCGAGCCTGGTGTTGGACAGCACGCGCGCGTTCTCAGCGCTCCACCCCGGCGCCGCACCCGACCGCGCCGGCCTCGAAGTCCTCGGCATTGAGCACGCCCCCAGCGATCCCACCGCCCGCGCCTGCCTCGCCGCCTGCCTCGATCTGGCCCAGCGCGGCGAGACCCTGACGGCCGCCGACCTCAAACAGGGCGAGGAGCTAGCCGGGGCGGTCGGCGTCATCGATCCCAAACTGGCCAAGACGGTCCTCGTTGCCGTGCAAACGGCGCAGGCGGGGGGCGGGGCAACTTCACTTGCGGGAGTAACGAATTGGCCCGTCCAAAATCCAACGGTCAATAGCCCCTTTGGCCCGAGACCCAGCCCTACACCAGGTGCTTCGACACAGCATAAGGGTGTTGATTTCGCGGCACCGCTTGGTGCGACCATCTATTCTACAGAGGATGGAATCATCCACGGTATCGGTTCGAATTCACGAGCGGGCAATCACATATTTGTGCGGAATAACGATGGCAGCATGTCCAGTTACTCCCATACCGCACCACTAACGGGCCTTGCAGTTGGTCAAAGGGTTCGTGCCGGCGATCCGATAGGTAGCTCCGATGGCACCGGCAATATTTCGGGTCCGCACTTGCATTATGTGTATCGGCCGGGCACGCCGAAAAGTCCCGCCACCCCGGCAACGCCTCCGGTTGATCCAATGCAAAGTCAGTTCAGCGGCGCTTTAAATCCGCCATAATTCCGCGCCACAATCGGGAGATGGCAGCCTTGAGACACGGGTTCCTGGTGGCTCTGCTCGGGTTGGCGGTCAGCTTGATTGCTGGCTGCGTCACCCTGGAGACCGAGACGGATGCGCGGCTAGATAAAACCGTCGAGACGTTGCTGGAGGCGATCCGCGCACGCGACGACAGTGTGATCCTGTCGCTTGCCGCCAATCCGCAAGCCTTCGGCGAGAACGGCCGGCTCCAAGATGACGTGGCCGGGTTTTTGTACGATGGCGACCACGTTCGCGGATTCAACCCCGAGGCGCGATCGGTCGTGGAGATCATTGCGCTCGGCCCCTTGCGGGTTCACATCGTGCGCGAAAAGGGCGGTCCGGCAGCGGTCATTTCTTCTCCCAAACCCCCCCGTGAAAATGCGCAGGTTGTTATGGTCGAGTCCGGGGGGCGAGCCACCGTCCTTTTCGTACCCGAGCAGTTCGAGGAGCAGTTGCAAGTTGACTCGTTCTACAGCGAGCGTTGGATGCGCGACTATTTCGCCTGTGAATTCCATCTGATCGATGGGCGGTGGGTGCTGCTGTACAATATCTGCTTCGCAGGGTCCGGCGGGCCTTATCATGAGCCCTATGGGATGTGGCGTGCACCAGAAAGCGCGCCGCGCGAGTTCGCGGCCGTCGATCCGGAACCACAATCACTCCGTGAGCGTTTCGAGGCCTGAGATGCGGAAGTTCTACTGGGTCCTTGCAATCGCGACTATCATTCTGTGGCAGAGTGCCACGGCATCGGCGCGCGGGGATTTACTCTGCGAGGCTCGTGAGACCGTGGAAGGCCACGACACTTACAACGGTTTACTGTGCGCCGGGATTGCTGCTGACGACAGCGGCCGATATGAAGAGGCGGTCGCAGCTTTCAAGAAAGCGCTGGATCAATTCCTTTTCGAGTACCCGAACTTCGAACTGCTACCGCGTCTTGCCCTTGCCTATCAAAAATCTGGTGCCCGCCGATTGGCCGAGGAATACCTAGCGGAATCGGAACTGACATTTTCGGTTTATTTCGGAATCCTCGAATGCAAGGAGGAAAACAATGTCTATTGGCTGGCCGACCACTTTGGCCACAGGGTAAAACACCCGCTGGCGGAACGCACGATGAACCGAATGTGCGGTGCAATCCTGGAGCCTATCTATCGTCCAGAAACGTTCGCCGGGATCGGCTATAACTGCCGCCTGCTCAAAACGCTTCGAGCCGCTCAACTCGCGATTAAGGGAGAGTAAGAATTAGCACAAGCTCTTTTTCAAGGTGACCGGCGTCGGCGTGGTCGGCGGCACGGGGGGCGGCGGCCGGTTCCGGGTCTCGCTCGCCTGTCCCGACAGCGAGTGGCTCGATCCGCGCCGCAACGTCTTCGAGCTCGGCGGCAAGTTACCCCCGGTAGACTCCGATATCCGGGCCCAACCGGATTGTTGTGGCCTTGGGTGGGTGTTAGCCTGCGCGTCCACGATTTCCGGAGATGATTCATGGCGCGGAGCGGGCAGCCCGAGTTCGCGGTTTCGATTTGGCGCGGCGGTCCGGGGGGCGGTAACTTCGTCCGCTACCGGGTGCCTCGGCGCGCCGACCAGACCGTGCTCGACGTGGTCACCTGGGTGCAGCGCCATTTGGAACCGTCGCTGGCCTACCGTTTCGCCTGCCGGGTCGGCATGTGCGGCTCCTGCGCCATGACCGTGAACGGCCGGCCGCGCTGGACCTGCCGCAGCCACGTCGGCAAGGTGGCGCCGGAGGGCCGGCTCGAAATCGCGCCGCTCCCGAACCTGCCGGTGATCCGCGATCTCGCGACCGACATGACCGGCTTCTTCGACAAGTGGCAGGCGGCCGGCGGCCGCTTCGCGCCGACCGCCACGCGGCACGACCCGCCGGCCCGCATTGCCCCCGCGAGCCCGGCGCGCAAGGCCGCGGACGCCGGCATCGAGTGCATCAACTGCGGCGTCTGTTACGGCGCTTGCGGCGTGGTCGGCGCGCGGCCCGATTACCTGGGCCCGGCGGCGCTCAACCGCGCCTGGACCCTGGTCAACGACGCGCGGCACGGCGAAGTCCCCGGCGTGCTGCGCGCGATCTCTCGAGACGACGGCTGCCACGGCTGCCATAGCCAGGGCAGTTGCACGGCGCACTGTCCGGTCGGCCTCGACCCCTCGGCGGCGATCGCGGGCCTGAAGCGCCGCACGCTGCTCGACCTGTTGGGCGGGGAGGGGCGGCCGTGACCCTGTGGCTCTACGTCCTGCAACGCGGCAGCGCGCTCGTCCTGGCGCCGTTGGTGGTCGCGCACCTGGTGCTGATCGTGATCGCCAGCCGCGACGGGCTGAGCGCCGCCGAGATTCTGTCGCGCACCCAGGGCAGCATCGGGTGGGCGGCTTTCTACGGGACCTTCGTCATCGCCGCCGCGGTGCACGCGCCGATCGGCCTGCGCAACGTAATCCGCGAGGCGACGCCCTGGCGGGGCCGCGGGCTCGACCTCGCCATGGCGCTGTTGGGCCTCGCGATGCTGGCGCTCGGGGCACGCGCGGTCATTGCGGTGGTGGGGGCGGTGGTGGCGTCATGAGCGCCAACTCCCGCGCCACTTCCCGCGCCTGGGCCGCGCGCCGCCACCCCGGCTACGGCGCCTTCCTGGTCCACCGGGTCTCCGGCGTGCTGCTGGCGGTATTCCTGCCGGCGCACTTCCTGGTGCTCGGCCTGGCGTTGGAAGATGCGGCTGCGCTCGACGGATTCCTGCGCTGGACCGAGGCGCCGCTGGTCAAGCTGGCCGAGTGGGGCCTGGTGGTGCTGCTGAGCGCGCATTTGGTGGCCGGCGTGCGCGTGCTGGCGTTGGAGTTGTTGCCCTGGCGCGGCGCGCGCCACGGTTGGATCGGCTGGGGCGCGGGCGCCGCGCTCGCCATCGGTGCCGCGTTCCTGTGGAGCGCGTTCGGACCATGATCGAGACCGTCAAGACCGACGTGTTGATCATCGGGGCCGGCGGCGCCGGGCTGTTCGCCGCGCTGCACGCGCTCCAGGCCGACCCGGAGCTCGAGGTCACGGTCGCGGTCAAGGGACTGCTGGGCAAGTGCGGCTGCACGCGCATGGTCCAGGGCGGTTACAACGTCGCCATGGCCGAGGGCGATTCGCTCGAGCGCCATTTCATGGATACCATCGTCGGCGGCAAATGGCTGCCGCGTCAGGATCTGGCCTGGCGCTTGGTCGAAGGCGCGGTCGAACGCATCCAGGAATTGGAGAACGAACTCGGGTGTTTCTTCGACCGCAACCCGGACGGCAGCCTGCACCAGAAGGCTTTTGCCGGGCAGAGCTTCGACCGCACGGTGCACAAGGGCGATCTGACCGGCATCGAGATCATGAACCGCCTGATGGAACAGGTCTGGTCGCGCGGCATCACGCGCCTGGAGGAGCACCGGGCAATCGCGCTGATCCCCGCGCGGGATGGTTCCGGTCTGGCCGGCGCGCTCATGATCGACATGCGCGACGGTGCATTCCGGATGGTCCGGGCCAAGGCGGTGCTGCTGGCGGCCGGCGGTGGGCCGACCATGTACCGCTACCACACGCCCTCGGGCGACAAGACCTGCGACGGCATGGCCATGGCACTGGACGCGGGGCTCGCGCTTCGCGACATGGAGATGGTGCAGTTCCATCCGACCGGCTTGCTCGCCGGCACCGAGACGCGCATGACCGGCACGGTCCTGGAGGAGGGCTTGCGCGGCGCCGGCGGCTACCTGCTCGACGGCAACGGCGCGCGCTTCATGACCCGCTATCACCCCCACGGCGAGCGCGCGACCCGCGACATCGTCTCGCGTTCCATGTTCGAAGAGATGCGTGCCGGGCGCACCACGCCCCACGGCGGCCTCTACATCGAGATGAAGCACTTGGGCCCCGACATGGTGCGGACGCGCTTCAAGGGCATGGTCACGCGCTGCGCCGACAGCGGTTTCGATTTGGCCGGCGGCCGGGTCGAGGTGGTGCCGACCGCGCACTACATGATGGGCGGCGCCGCCTTCGAGCCCGACTGCACGACCGCGGTGCCGGGGCTGTTCCTAGCCGGCGAGGATGCCGGTGGCGTCCACGGCGCCAACCGCCTGGGCGGCAACGGGGTTGCCAACTCGACCGTATTCGGCGGTATCGCCGGCGAAACCATGGCGGCTTTCGTGGCGCGGGGCGGGGCGGCGCATAAGGACCCGGACGAATCTGTTATCGCGGCGGCGCGGGCCGGGGCCCTGCATCCCTTCGACATCAAGTCAGGCGACCTCAACGGCCTGCGCGCGCGCCTCGAGGGCCTGATGTGGGACCGGGTTGGAATCTTGCGGGATGCAACCGGATTAACCCGCGCCATCAAGGAGTTGTCCGAGTTATCTGAAGAACTGAATGAAACCGGTCTGCCGGACTCCGAGCGCGCCTTCAACTTGACCTGGCACGACTGGCTCAATCTGAGGAGCCAGATCCGTATCGGCGAGGTCATCGCGCGCGCGGCGCTCGCCCGCGAGGACTCACGCGGCGCACATTTCCGTGAGGATTTTCCCGAAACGGACGACTTGGAGAAAAGCGCCTATACTGTGGTGCGCCAGGCTGCGGCCGGGGCCGGGGCCGGGGCCGGGTTGGAGGTGTCGACCGAGCCGGTTGTCTTCACCATCGTCCGGCCGGGCGAGTCGCTGATCGCCGGCGAGGCCGGCGCACCTCCCCCGGCGAACTAATGGGGGCGGCCCAATAGGGGCGGCCCAGTAGGGAAGGACCAGACGCGAGATGATCCCCAAGGCGCTGATTGAAGACACCGCCTTCCGATTGATGGCCACCGCCGCGATCGAAATTCCGGCCGACTACCTGGCCGGCATCCAGACTATGGCGGCGCGCGAGGAGGGCGACTTGAGCGCCTTCGTGCTTCAGGCCATGCTCGAGAACTATGACGCCGCGACCGAGGACCGGCGGCCGATGTGCGCCGACACCGGCCTGCCGCGCTACTTCGTCAAGGCCGGCAACGAGGCGGTCATCGAGGGTGGCTTCGTGGCGCTGGAGGAGGCGCTGCGCAAGGCGACCGCGCGCGCGACCCAGGAGGTGCCGCTCCGGCCCAACCGGGTCCATCCGCTGTCGCGCCGGGACTTCGATAACAACGTCGGCATCAACGCGCCCGAGATCGAATTCAGCTTCGAGCCCGAGGCCGACTGGCTCGACCTCACCACGGTGCACAAGGGCGGGCTGTTCGGGACCGACTACCGCATGCTGTTTCCGGGCGACGGCATCGACGGCATCAAGCGGTT
>CAXMQD010000361.1:0-8022 GCA_964194965.1 uncultured Acidimicrobiia bacterium
CAGGTAACAACGGTGCCAGAACCAGCGTTTTCCTTCAAGGCTTTTGATCCAACGTGAAATTTCCCCCAGCAGCCGCGGCCCGCGTGCAGCGCGCACCAACCGCGGGGCAACCTAGAACTGAATGCAACGCCTTGCACTCCCGGGCCTGGATTGAGACCATGGGCCAAGCATGAAAAAACACCGGGCACGCCCGGGGCTCGATGGGGGCTCGATGGGGAGGTACCATGGCGGACGGCGAGGAAACGGCCAAGATTCACCGGGGCTTGAAGGGCGTCTACATGGACCGTTCGGCCGCGACTTTTATCGACGGGCGCGCCGGCGAGCTGCGCTATCGAGGCTATTCGATCCACGACCTGGCCGAGCACTCCAGCTTCGAGGAAACCGCCTACCTGCTGCTCGAGGGCAAGTTGCCGACCCGCGCCGAGATGGCTGCCTTCGACGCCGAATTGAAGGCCGGACGCCACCTGCCAGAGCCGATCCATGAGGTGATCCGCACGGTCCGCGACGCCCACCCCATGGTTGTGTTGCGCACCGCGGTTTCGGCGTTATCCGCCTTCGATCCAGAGGCCGCCGACAAATCGCCCGAGGCAACCCTGCGCAAGGGCATCCGCCTGACCTCCCAGGTTCCCGCCATCGTGACCGCGCACAATCATATCCGCCACGGCCGGGAACCGGTCGCCCCCTCGCCCGAACTCGGCCACGCCGCTAATTTCCTCTACATGCTCAAGGGCGAGAAGCCGAGCGCGGATGCCGCGGAGCTCATGGACACCGACTTCGTGCTCCACGCCGAACATGGTGCCAATGCCTCCTCGTTCACCGCGCGCGTGGTGATCGGCACCGACGCCGATCTGCACGCCGCGATGACCGCGGCGATCGCCGCGCTCTCGGGCCCGGCCCACGGCGGCGCCGCCGAGAACGTCATGCGCATGGCCCAGGAAATCGGCGATCCCGCCAACGCCCAGGACTACGTCAACGCCAAGCGCAAAAACCGCGAACCGGTGATGGGTTTCGGCCACCGGGTCTACCGTGCCGAGGATCCGCGCGCGCGCCACATCCGCGAGGGCGTGGCCAAGCTGTCGCGCGAAATGGGCCAGCCCCAGTGGTACGACATCCTCGCGGCCGTGGTCGCGGCCATGAGCCGCTACGCCCGCCACGGAATCAACGTCAACGTCGACTTCTACTCCGGCGTCGCCTACTTCCTGCACGGCGTGCCCGAGGATCTGTTCGTGCCGATCTTCGCGATCGGCCGGGTGCCCGGCTGGACCCTGCAGGCGCTCGAACAGCTCGACAACAACATCCTGATCCGGCCGCTGTTGGCCTACAACGGCCCCGGCCCCCGCCCCTACGTCCCGATCGATGAGCGAGGCTGATTTCCATGACCAAAATCCATATTCAGTTCACGCGTTTCTCCGCCTTTTACAGCCCGCTGATTTCGACTTTCACCGGTGGTTTCCTGCAGGCCGAGGGCCTGGAGCCCGAGCACTCGATCTCGCCGCCCGGCGCGACCGCGATCGACGCGCTCGTGGACGGCTCGGCGGAGGTGGTGCAATCGGCGCCCTCGCAAGGCATTTCGGCGCTCGAGCGCGGCGCGACGCCGCCGGCCATGCATTTCGCCCAGATCAACGAGATGGACGGCTTCTTCCTGACCGGGCGCACGGCGGAACCGGATTTCTCCTGGAATAAGCTGGCCGGCAAGACGGTGCTGGTCGATCACGGCGGCCAGCCACTGGCCATGTTCCGCTACGCCTGCCACCGGGCGGGCATCGACTACGATGCGATCGAGGCGGTCGATGCCGGCAGCGGCGCCGAGATGGACGCGGCCTTCCGCGCCGGCACCGGCGATTACGTCCCCCAGCAGGGCCCATCGCCGCAACAATTGGAGCACGACGGCGTCGGCCATGTGGTCGCACGGGTCGGCGAGCCGATCGGCCCCTGCGCCTTCTCCAGCCTGGCGGCGACCCGGGAGTGGCTAGCCGGCGACATGGCCAAGGCCTTCATGCGCGCTTACCGCAAGACCCGGGCCTACGTGACCGAGACACCGGCCGCCGAGATCGCCCGCGCCGAGCAGGCGCTGTTCCCCGAGATCGACCGGGGCGTCCTGACCGAGACCATCGCCGCCTACCAGGGCCTCGGCTGCTGGAGCCCGCACGTGGAAATCACCAAGGCCGCCTACGAGGCGACCCTCGACGTGTTCCAACACGTCGGCCGCATCACCAAGCGCCACCCCTTTGAGGACGCCATCGCCCCGCCACCGGAAGGATGACGTTTCGCGCCCACCGGTGAAGCCCCCCCCTCACCCCATACGCTCGATAATTTGGGCGAGTTTTTCGATGCCGGGGGCGATTTTTTCGACGGGGATCGAGGAGAAGCCGAGGCGGAAGGTGTTGCGCGGGCGCTCCGGGCCGTGGAAGTGGACCGCGCCGGGCTCGATCACCACACCCTCCTCCAACGCCGCCCGCGCCAGCGCCTCGGTGTCCAGGCCCTCCGGCCCGCGCAACCAATAACTTGTCCCGCCGAACGACGGCGTGGTGGCGCTGTCGGGCAGATAGCGGGCCAATGCCTCGGCCATGGCCTCCCAGCGGCCCTGGTAGACCCGCTGCAGGCGGTGGATCAAGGCGTCGTAGTAGCCACCGGAGACGAACAGCGCCACGGTGCGCTGGTTGTTGGACGGCGGGTGGCGCAGGATCAAGCGCCTGAGCAGCCGCGCCTCGGCAATCAGCGGCGCGGCGGCGACCAGATAACCGATGCGCAGGCCCGGCGCTAGGCTCTTGGAGAACGAGCCGACGTAGACCACGGTCTGCTCCCGGTCCATGGACTTGAGCGCCGAAGTCGGCGATCCGACGAAGTTGGCCTCCGCCTCGTAGTCGTCCTCGATCACGCAGAAGCCGTGCCGGCCGGCGCGCTCGAGCAGCGCGACCCGGCGTTCCATGGGCAAGGTCGCGGTGGTCGGCGACTGGTGACTGGGAGTCACGTAAACACAGTCGCAGCGCTCCACCGCGCCGTCGACCCGCATGCCGTTCTCGTCCACCGGGATCGGCTTTATGCGGGCGCCGGTGAGCGCAAAGATATTGCGCGCGTCGACGTAGCCCGGGTCCTCGACACCGACCGTGGTCTTGGGACCCGCGAGCAATTGGGCGACCAAATAGAGAGCATTCTGGGCGCCCATGGTGATCAGAATTTCCTGTGGCGCGGCGCGGATGCCGCGGCGCGGCAGTACCCGGGTCCGGATTTCCTCGATCAGGAGCGGGTCGTCCGCGTCGACGCTGTCCACGGTCCAGCGGTGAATCGCCTGCACCCCCAACGCCTGGCGCGAGCACAGGCGCCAAGCCGCGACCGGAAACAGCTCCGGATCGGCTTGGCCGTAAATGAAGGGATAGGGATAGTGGCGCCAGTTCTGCGGTTTCTCGATGCGCGACTGCTCCGAAGGACGGATCCGCAACCGCTTGCGCCAGTCCGGCGCATTCCAATTGCCGGCGAGAGGTTCGGGCGGGCCTTGGTGCCGGTCCCGGGACGGATTCGGGGACCGGGCGGAAGCCGACGTGGCGGCGCCCTGAATGTCGGCGTTTACGAAGTAACCGACCCGCTCACGCGAAATCAGAAATCCCTCGTCGGTCAGCGCCTGGTAGGCCAGCACCACGGTGTTTCGCGAAACCCCGAGCGCGTGCGCCAGGCGCCGGCACGACGGCAGCGGGCTGTTCGAACCAAGCCGCCCGTCCAGAATCGCATCGACGAGGTGGCGGCGAAGCTGGGTCTGCAAACCGACCTCGCCGCCGTGTTCGACCGGAAATAAAAGCTCGCGCATTGCTGACCCTCGACGCTATTGGCCGGACAACATGGTGCCAGTTGGCCCCATGGCACCCCTGGCCGCAAGTGTATGAAGGACCGGGACGCGCGACAAGCCAGGCCTGGGAGACTGGCCCGGGCCGGGCGATCAGGGGGCGGCTGTCTCTTCGGCCGCGCGGACGGCGCGCAGGGTGCGGGACCGAAAATCCCGGCGATAGAGCACCAGCACGACCCAGGTCGAAACGACCGTGAAAATCGCCGGATGGAGAAGCCAGGCAAGCGCGGCGAGTGCGAAAAAATAACCTCGAAGCCCGCGGTTCAAATGAAACGCCGCCAAACCAATGATCGCCGCCGCCCGTTCGGCATGAGCCGCGGCCCGGGCCGCCCCGAATCATGCCCGAACCGTGCCCGGCGCTGGCCGAAAACCGGGCGTCCACGACCTAACACCAAATCTCATCGATAATGACCCATTTTTAGCTCTAAATCGCCGCGACATGCCCTTTGCGCCGCGAATATGCTGTAACATAATGCCGGACGCATTGAGCCGCCGACATCACCGGTCATTCGAGTGACTCCGCAGATTCAATGTGCCGAGCGGGGTGTGGCAGCGTGACAGAGAAGACCAAAGCTCAGCTCGATGCTGAAAAGACCGCGGCCGCCGCGCGCGAGCTGACGCGGCGTACGGTCCTAAGGGGGGTTGCCGCCGGCGCGGCGCTGGCCGCCGGCCCCTTCGCGGTCAGCCGCGGCGTGCTCGCCTCCTCGGGCGAGATCGACATCATGATGTGGTCCGACTATCTGCCGCCCAAATTCATCGCCGACTTCGAGGCGGCGAGCGGCATCAAGGTCAACTACAGCGGCATCGGCTCGAACGAAGAAATCATCGCCAAAACGAAGGCCTCCCAGGGGCAGGGCTTCGACCTCATCAGTCCGACCAACATGCGCGCGCCGCAGTGGCAGCTCCTCGAATTGGTGCAGCCTTTCGACATGAGCCGGATCGACACCGCGTCGGTCAATCCGGCCATGCTCAATATCGGCGTCCGCGAATGGGATTTCGATGGCAAGGGCGTGCACTGGTTGCCCCACATCTGGGGCACCGAAGGCATTGGCTGGCGCACCGACAAGTGGTCGCCCGGCGACGGCGTTCCCAGCTACGGCGACATCTGGGCCGAAGAAAACGCCGGCAAGACCATGGGCCGGCCACATTCCATGATGCTCGGCGCGGGCCTATACATGGAAGCCGCCGAACTCATGGATCCCGGGTCGGTGTGGCAGGCCTATCAGAGCGAAGAAAAGATGCACCAAACCTGGACCAAAATCAGCGAGTTTTGTATCGGGCGAAAAGGCAACATCAAGCTGCTCTGGAACGACGCCGACGCGCAGAAGAACGGCCTGCTCACCGGCGGCGTGGTCGTGGGCCAGACCTGGGACGGCCCGCCGCTCGCGCTTAAGACCGCGGGCGAACCGGTGACCTACCAGGCGCCGAAAGAAGGGGCGCTGGCCTGGGTCGACGGCTTGGCGATGCCGATCGGCGCCAAGAACATCGACCAGATCTACGAATTCCTGAAATTCGCCTTCGAACCCGAGCCGGCAGGCAAGGCCATCGACAAGCACGGCTACAACTCGGCCGTGATCGGCGCGGACGCCTTCGCGAACGATCAGTACAGGAAGAACTTCGCGGAGGCCTATCCGGACGGCGCCCTCGCCAACCTCAACCCCTGGCCGAGCGAGCCGCAGTGGTACGCCGACTTGCGAACCGAGTACCGCGACAAGTTCGTCAACGCTTAGTCACGCGGTCCTCGTCCGGCACAACGGGTTACTGCCCCGCGAGCACACCGCGGATCTTGGTGAACATCTCGTCGATGTGGCTGTCTTCGAGAACCAGCGGTGGCGAGAGCAACACGCTGTCACCGGTGATCTTGGTCATGACCCCGGCGTCGTAGAGCTGCTGCAGGACCGCGTAGCCGCGCACACCGGCGCGCTCCACCGGCGCCAGGTCCAGGGTGCCGAGCAGACCGTAACCGCGGATGTCGGTGACGATTGGAATATCCCGGCACGCGAACAGCGCCTCCTGAAACTTGGGCGCCATCTCCCCGGCGCGCTCGACCAGATTGTCGCGCTCGAAAATATCGCGAGTCGCCAGTCCCGCCGCCGCCGCCACCGGGCAACCGGAATAAGTGTAGCCATGGAACAGCTCAATCGCCGCCTCGGGCGCGGCGCCGGTGATGCCCTCGTAGATCTTGTCGCTGCAGGCGACCGCGCCCATGGGCACGACGCCGTTGGTCAGCGCCTTGGCCATGGTCATGAGGTCGGGCACCACACCGAAGGAATCCGCGGCGAATTGCTTGCCGGTGCGCCCGAATCCGCAGATCACCTCGTCGAAGATCAAGACGATGCCGTGCTGGTCGCAGATCTTGCGCAGGCGCTGCAAATAGCCTTTCGGCGGCACTAGCGAACCGACCGAGCCGGCGATCGGCTCGACGATGCAGGCGGCGATGGTATCGGCGCCGTGCAGCTCGACGAAGCGCTGCAGCTCGTCGGCCAACTCGGCGCCGGTCTCCGGCTGACCCTGCACGAACTTGTGTTCGGGCAGACGGGTGTGGCGCAGGTGCAGGGCGCCGGGCAGCCCGGGGCCGAACACGCGCTTGTTGTTGACCAACCCGGCCACGGTCAGGCCGCCGAAATTGACGCCGTGATAGGCGAGCTCGCGCCCGACCAACCGCGTGCGCTGCCCCTCGCCCTTGGCGCGATGGTAGGCAAGCGCAATTTTCAGAGCCGAATCAACCGCCTCGGACCCGGAATTCCCATAGAAGATGTGATTGAGATCGCCCGGCGTCACCGCCGCCAAACGGCGTGACAGCTCGAACGAGAGCGGGTGGCCGTATTGGAACGGCGGACAGTAGTCGAGCTCGGTCAGCGCCTTGTGCACCGCCTCGGCGATCTCCTTGCGGCCATGGCCGGCGGCCACGCAGAACAGCCCGGCCGAGGCGTCGAGCACTTTGTCGCCCCGATGGGTCGTGTAATACATGCCTTCGGCGCCGGTGATCAGGCGCGGATTGGCCTTGAAGTCCCGGTTGGCCGTGAACGGCATCCAGTATTCTTCAAGCGAGTTCGGCATCTTGTTGATTTCGGTCATGACTCGGTTCCACCCGCTGGACAAAGAGATCGAATTGTTGCCCGGAGCTTAGTCCCAGCCCCCAAGCCACGGCTAGGACCAATTCCGTGAATTCCGTGAGGCCAAGACCGGGGAGGCCAAGACCGGGGAGGCCAAGACCGGGCCTCGCCAGACTGCGTCACCAGTAACTCAGCGCATCCCGGAACAATTCACCGAGTTGGCCCCGGTCGATCGCGCAGGGCGCGTTGTCGAGCAGGCGGCGCTGGGGATAGGCGCCCTCGGTCAGCGCCGGGATATCGGCCTCGCCGTAGCCGACACCCGCGATGCCATTCGGCATGGCGGTCGCGCGCATCAACGCGATCAGCCGGCCCGAGAGTACCTCCGCGGCATCCGCCGTCCCGGCCCCGCCGATTTCGGCACCGAGCCATCCGGCCGCGTCCAGGTGCCGCTCCGGACAAGCCCCGGCGGTGAAGCGGAACACCGCGGGCGCGTTGACCATGACCGACATGCCATGGGGCACGATCGCACCGTTGTCCGGATAACCCTCCGGATGGAAATCCCGGACCAATCCGGCGACCGCGTAGGACATGCCGTGGGGCGCATGCACGCCGGCGTTTCCGAAGGCGATGCCGGCCAGTGTCGCCGCCCACATGACTTGGCCGCGCGCCTCCCGGTCGTCGGCGTCCTCGACCGCCCGCACCAGGTATCGGCCGAGCAGCTTGAGCGCCTCCTTGCAGCCCATATCGCTCCAAGGATTGGCGCCTTGGCTCATGGGCCGGAGGTGCGGCCGCGCGGCCGGCGCGCGTTTGCTATGGGCCAAGGCGGTATAGGATTCGAGCGCGTGGGTGAGCACGTCGAAGCCGCTCGCCGCGACCACGTTCCGGGGCAGGGTCGCGGTGCAATCCGGGTCGACCAGCGCCATGGTTGGGCGCAAGTGGCGCGAGACGATGCCGGTCTTGGCTTTCATGGACAAGAGATCGAAGATTGCGATCCCGGTGCATTCGCTGCCGGTGCCCGAGGTGGTCGGACAGGCGATGTGCGGCTTGAGCGGTCCCGGCACCGGCTGGCCGCCGCCGATCGGCGCGTTCACGTAGGTCAGGAACTCGGCCGGGTAGCTGGCGTAGAGG